>DJTQ01000322.1 GCA_002439285.1 Paenibacillaceae bacterium UBA6304 | reverse complement strand
GGCATAAGCTACTTTAGCCCCGTTATTGACAGATTGAACGCTCAACACTCCATTTTGAACGCTCGCCTTCATTCCGGTGAATTCCCATTTCAAGGATTCATCCGGTACGTTCACGGTGCGCCCGTCCTTAAGCTTGGCGGTAACCGGAACAGATACCGTAGATCCAGCTTCCAGTGAGGCAAAGGTCGTTACCGGCGTTAAACCGCTCAAGTCCGAACCGCCAAGCACTGTCACCGTCATGCTGTCCTTGCCGTCTCCGCTGACTGCCGTAATTTTCGCGCTTCCCGCTTTGACGCCCTTGAACCCTTCCCCGGTCCAGGCCACATTGCCGTTATCCGATTTCCAGGTTGCCTGAATTCCGGCAGCATCCACCGGATTAAAATAAGTGTCGTAGCCTTTTAACGAATATGCAGCCGTTTGGCCGATTAGCAAGGTAGATGCTCCGCTAACCTTCAAGCCCTTCAACGCGCCTTGAGGTGCAGTCGTAAACACACCGAGACCGTTAGCCACGGCACGTTGTCCAGCGCCACCGTTCGAGGTTGTAAAGGTTAACTCTGCCGTCGTCTCCGCCAGCGGGCGGGTAACCATCGTCGTGGATCCGCCGCCATCCAGGTTGACACCCTTCCAGACGCCAATCGAAACCATGAATTTCTGCAATTCCGCCAAAGTCAGGCCGGAGCTGGAGCTATTCTTTTCAACCGTGACAATGTATGCTTTCTTCCCGTCCTTAGAGTATCCCACCGCCGTACGCGCTACCGCGCTGCCGCCGCTAATCGACGTTGTGGAGCGGGTAAAGGAAGAAGCTTTCCCTTGGTCCACCAACAGCGTATGCCCGCCGATCATCATTTTGAAATCCGACGGATTCACTTCTTGTCCGCTTGTTTGAGAAATGAGCTGGTAGGAAGTATCCACCCGTTGCCCCACTACCATATGCGCAGCTATAAAATCTGCCGCCTGTCCATGCGCACGCAAAATAAATCCATCCGCAGGTACCGGCCCGGGAATCGCAGCTTGATAGGAAATTTGTGAAATGACTCCTCCCTGCACCAGCACCTCGGTTGGAGTCGTCCCGCTCGCTTTCGGACGTTCCTCCGATTTCCATGCGTTTGTATAAATGAACATGTTATTCACGTGGCTGTAAGCCTTGTCCGGTTCCGTCATATACGACTCTTGATTGATCCCCGTAAGCGGGAATGTCGAACCGTCTTCAGTCATCACTGTGCCGGTAAAATTATAGCGGTCAATGACCGGCGTATTATCGCTTTTCACTCCAAAGGTAAACATTCCTTGGAGCTTCGCCGGACTAGTTACCAGCGTTCCTTGAGTCACAGCGGCGCCCATCGGCACCCCTTGCCCTCCCGTGGCAAAAAAGTCGCCATTCACGCCGGCTACCGCGCCGGTTTCGTGCGCCATGCCTTCCACGGATTGTCTCGTCGTCACTTGTCCCGCCTTGCCTGTCATCACGTCCAGTTGGACATAAGGATTGCTCAGATCCACCTCAATGACATCGGCCAGCACCTTCACTGCTTTACCTGAACGCGTCGTTGTATATTGATATTTTATCAGTTTCGCACCGGACGTAATGTCTTCGACTCCTAATTTAGCTGCCTGGCTTTCCGCCGCGTATGCAGTAGACGTCGCTTTCCCAAACGGTACCGTCAAAACCATCGGCTGAATCCAGATCAAGCCCGCCAAGGAGACCATAATCAGTTTTTTACATTTCACACCCATTTTTGTAAGCTACTCTCCCATCATAAATGCAATCTGTTATTCCGAGCTCTGTCTCCCGGAAATCTAGTACATAAATAATAGACTACAAAATGCCGGAAAAGTTACGAAAAAAAGCAAATTTCATGGAATTTTAGTTGGACTACCTTATACATAATTGCTATAATTATCCTATTAAGTGACGAAGAACGTCCTGACAATCTGATGATTCAGATGGTTAGGACTTTTTTTATGCTTAAAAACCATTTCAGGAGTTGATCTGATTTATGTACGGAACGTTTGAATTGGCCTATGAGGTCTTTTTGAAGTCCCATTCGAGTTGTAAATCCAAAGAACGGAAACAGCAGATCGCCAGAGAACACGGTTACGAAGAACAACTATTTCTTAAAAAAGTATGGTGGCCGCTAGTTGGTAATTTCGATCACCTGCATCCGGAATATGAGGTCCGCGACTGGCGCGGGCGAGTGTATTATGAGGATTTTGTTTATTTATCGGGTCATCTCAAGCTATTAATTCGAGTTGAGAACTTCGTTCCAAATGCTGTAGATATGGACTCCCAGGAATATTCCGATCAGTTGAACCGCGAATCTTTTCTACAAGCTTCGGGATTTCGAGTCATCTCGTTTACCTTTCACGACATCGAACAACGCCCGGAATTATGCCGGTATTTACTTCAGATACTGCTCAATCGTTATCAAGCTGCCCCTCCCTCCACGAATGGCCTTAGATTTACTGAAATGGAGGTCGTTCGGCTTGCGCTCATCTCACCGCACAGAATTCACCCCGCCCAAGTAGCGCTTCATTTGAATATCGACTCTCAAACTGCCTCTCTTATCCTCCAGTCTTTATGCTCAACAGGTTGGCTTCGTCCCGTCCGCATTGGATTTAGAGAAAACGCCTACTCCTATGAACTGGTCCAAGGGTTCGAATCGCCGGAAGAATTGGACATGAATAAGAAACCGGATTCACTCAACAAAAAAAGAAGCCTCCCGATCGCCGAAGCTGCACCGGAAGGCATATACAGTTAAACATTGTTAATCTTGTCTAAGACGCGTTTCAACATCACAGCGGCCTGGGCGCGGGTCGCTTTTCCCGCCGGTTGGAACTGGTTGGCGGAGACGCCTTGGATAATGCCCTCTTTAACCGCCTTGGCGACGGTGTCTTTGGATTGGATTTTGGAGCCGTCTTTGAATCGGGTCAAGGTTTGCGTGCTCGCCCCATTCGACGAGACATCATACCCAGCATACTGCATAGCCCTAACCATCATAAGTGCCATCTGCTCACGCGTGATGTAGTTGTTCGGCTTGAAGGTCCCGTCAGTATAACCGGTTATGATCTCTGCTTTGGCCGCGGCTCCGATATATGCTCCCGTCACACTGGATGCTGACACATCAGGGAACCTGCTTGCGCTTGTCGTGTCCTGAGGGAGACCGAGTCCTTTGGCCAGGAAGGTAGCAAATTCAGCACGCGTTATATTTCTATCCGGTTCGAATTTATAACTTTGAGTAGAAGATGTCGGATTAACAATCATCTTTCCGGCCAACTCGGCAATGTCGTTTTTAGCCCAATGTTTGACCGTATCCTCAAAATATCCATAGCCTACAGCCGGCCCTACAATCATATTTCCATTAATTTTTGCGGTGAACACAATGCCCGTCCCGCTGCTTTTCACCGCTGACGGCATGTAGGCTACCGTACGGGTAGACAGATCATATTTGACCAGTGTGGAGGTAACCGAAGGCAACTGATTGGCTGCCTTAATATAGAGTTGCCCCTTATGTGCTATTTCCGATTGACTCGAGCCATTGCTTGCCGTAACGTACACTTCCACTGGATCGGCCAACGAGCTGACCGTAACCGCCCCACTGGAAGGAAGCGAAGGAAGTATAGCTTTAGATAGGGACTCAAGTCTAATCGTAAGGTTCACCGTCGAGTATGACCCCACACTCAGCGTTCGGGAAATTTCAGGATACGGCAGGCTCTGTACAGGGAGCACATACAGATGGTTTCCGTATTTTACAGCAAACGATGCTGTTTTACCGGTGCTGTACAATTCCATAAGCGGGTTCATCGGAACGACGACTTCCGCTGCCTTTTCAGTAGATGGGACTTCAAAAACCATCATTTTCTCGGTGCTGATGTTATTACCTGTTAAAAACTCAAAGGCTCCCTTTAACTTGGCACTATCCAAAGTGTATTTTGAAATCGCCTGTTCGTATCTTGAACGGTCTGTCGTAGTTTGCGCAGCATTCAAAGCCAACACGTATCCCGTTTGACCAAAATCACTTCCAGACATCAAAGATACATAGGACGGTTGTCCGGTTGCCCCCGTATTCGTTGACGTCCCCGAGGAACTTGTAGCGTTCGTCACCGGTATGGATGCATATCCTTTCATGACGTTACCTGAAGTGTCGTAGAGCAAAGGCGAACCCGGGATGTAAGATAGCTCAACGACTTGAAGAGCGGTCACCGGACTGACTAATTTCACAACTACCGTATTCCCGCTGGCAGAAGCGGATTGTATCGCTTGATTGGTCTTATCCACCGCCGCATAAAATTGATTTACAGGAAGCGAAGATACCGCTCTTAGCGATGTATTATAGGTAATCGTGATCGTATCCCCTTGAATCACCGCCGAGCGGATGCCTTCGGTAATAACATTGTAATTAACGGGCTGGAGATTAATGTATCCTGCTAAGTTGCCGTTCAGATCCGCAATTCCGCCTGATCCCGACACATAAGATAGTGTAACGTCCTGCTCCCGGCTGAAAGATGAAGCTAGTGTCAAAATCACCTGATTGGAAACAATCTCAACCCCGGTGACGTAAACCGGTGAGTTGTTCACCAGTACTGAGAATTGGCTCTTCATCGGAACAGTGCTCGTTCTCAAGGCCTCATTATAACTCAGCACGATTTTATTGCCCGATCCTTCTACATCTGAGAACTCAGGTGCCACCGTATCGTAAGTGTTTCGGACATAGTAATCGTCAAATCCGGAGATGTTTTGTCCACGGTAGTCTTGCAACGGGTATGAACCCGGCGAGTAGGATACTTTGACAATTTCCCCATTCGATACAGAATTGGTCAGGTATAAGGTTACTGTTGAGCCGCTTTGATAAATCCGGTCAATCCCTACGGAATAGCCATCTGCTGTAACTCTGAATTGATCGTATGCATAGCTCGAGACGCTTTTTAGCGTATCGCTAAAATACAAAGTCAAGCTGCGGCCGGAGACAGATCCGTCCTTCGGTTTCGGGAGAACGGAATCAATTCCGTTCGTAACGTCCTTGCTTGACGAGCCGGCCGCATTACCTGAGATGTCCTGGATGGGCCGGATCGAACCTCCGGTGTAGCTGATTCGCACATTTTGACCGACTGCAACCCCGGTTTCTAAAGTCACATACACACTTTCGCCGGAGATATAAGCATTACTAATCCGCCGCGACTCTCCATTTACCGTTACCGAAAAGCTGGATGTCAAAAGATTGATAGAGGCGTCCAATGTTTTGTTATACGTTAACCGGATCACCGAATTGCTGTACATTACGGCACTTTGCAATACTGGAGCCGTCCTGTCTGAAGTCATCGTTTGGAATGTCCAGCTTGACGAGCCGCTCAGCCCGGTAAAAAGAGCTCCGGTTGCACTATCCGCCACCGCGCCGGAAGCGATGTCCACGTAATAAGTGGATCCTTCCTGCAGGTTACTTAAGGGTTTTATGATTAGCTGGCGCCCCGATATAGATACTCCAGCAGGAACGGCTTCCGTGGTGCCTTGCTTTTTAATAGTAACCTGGCTTAAATCCTTCTCAATGATCGGATTATTAAAGGTGGCCACCACTTTGCTTGTTAACGCATTTCCGGTACTTCGGTCGTAAGGAGACAGTGAATTAACTTTAAGCGAACTCGAAGCCGCCGTGCCCGTCGTAAAGGACCAATTCCTTGCCGGCGTGTCATTATTATCGCTGTCTTTGAATGCTGATCCCGGAACGGATACCGTGTATCCGGTGTTGTAGTTCATTTTCGGCAAAGTAATGGTGATAGTGGATGTTCCGCCTCCCTTAACTTCGGAAGAAGTAACATTGAAGGCTTTAACCAAGGCTGCCGTACCGCTTGGCGGTGTGGTCAGTTGCAATTTAAGTGTCCCTGCGTCCGGATATACCGGGCGCGTAAAGTTCAGTTGAATAATGTCGTTGATTCCAACATTCACGGCCCTGTTGGCTGGAACTGTCGGAGTCGTGGCATGCCACTCTACCGGATTCCCTTGTACATTGACGAACCAGGTTTGTGCATTGCTAATTCCTTCATAAGGATGATCATCGATATCCAGAAAAGCCCCTTTATCAATCAGTACATAATACCGTTCGCCCGGAACCAGATTACTCACTTCCCAAGCGGCTGTATTGCCTGTTACTTCCACCTTCGCGTCTTGGGCCAGTAAAGTGAGTACTTCTTTATTGTTAGAGGCTTGTCTAATATGTATAGAACTCTTGCCATCTGCTGCTTTAATAATTGGCTTATCGAATGTAATTTTAAATTTCTCAGAGGTGTTCGCGATCATAGCGCCCACAGCCGGGTAAAAGGGCTCTATCCCGCTAAGGACAGGAGCTTTGCTTCCAGGCTCACTAAGGCTTGTAAAAGACAAATCAAATGATTCCGAAGTTATAGTCGGATTGCTTGCATCGACAAATATCCCTGCCGCCCCTGTAACATGGTATTTAGTGTTTGGTGTCAACGGAGTTGGAACTACAATATCCAGCCTCTTGATCACATATCCTTGTTGAGGGGTAATTGTCGCTATAGGCGCAGTTCCTCCCTCTGCTATAACCTCAATCGGTGCCGTTCCCGCCCAAGCCTTGACCTCACGGTCAAACAACAGTTGAATTGTCCCTGTTTCTAGCGGAACCCCCTTTGCCCCACTAGCAGGCTGCATGGAAGTCACCGCAAATGATGTGGCTGGCGCAGCCGACCCCAAAGCCACCAACATCATATTAATGACCATTAACAACGCCAAACCTATCGAACCTTTCTTTTTCATATTCTCATACTCCTCTCACCGAATGAATGCTCTATGTATTTATTTCAGCACGATGGCAATTAAGCGCATACCTATATTTATTAACGGCAAAAAGACCGGACAAGTTTAGATTTTCTAAATCGGAATTGACACCAACAAGCAGCATCATATTCATAATCATCAAATTATCAAGTGTACAAATTCTAAGACAACACCGTGATACATAAATATCTAAGCATTGGTCTCATTTAATTTATTTTTTAATTTCTTGTTACAATTGCTTGCTGTCTGGGTAAATTCAGTATTGAGGAATTATTAATTTAGGAGATGATACATATGAAAAGAGTAATTGCTTCATTAGCCATCGGCATGCTGATCGGATCTGCAACCGTAGCCGCAGCAGCTCCAAACACAGTCCAGGCCACCATTGCTAAGTTCAAGATTCTGGTGGATGGCGAAACGAAAACCGGCACGACCAGTCAATTGGTTTATAACGGAACTACATATGTACCGATTCGTGAAGTGGGTGGATTGTTCGGGTATGAGACGGAGTATGATGGAACAAATAAATCTATTGAGTTTGTTGCAAATAATGAAGTATCTTCCAAATGGACAACTTTTGTTGAATTTTCCACTTTAAATGATTTAGTTATTAGGCAAGATCAAGATTCAAAAGATGTCTTAAATATAATGGACGGCGGTAATATTATATTTAGTATTAATATTAATGCAACAGAATATGGGGCTGAATCTTCAATTACTACTAGAAAAGGGGACCTCATTAAAATTCTTAATTCATATGGTTCGATTCTACTAAATAAATCAGACTTAAAGGCAGCTGGTTTCAAAATATAAAACAAAAAAAGAAGGCATCCTTTATAAGGATACCTTCTTTTTACTTTTCACAAGCCAGCCTGAGCCTTAAGCGCCTCAGCCTTGTCCACGCGTTCCCAAGGAAGATCCACGTCTGTACGTCCAAAATGGCCGTATGCGGCCGTCTGACGATAAATTGGGCGGCGCAGGTCCAGCATCCGGATAATGCCCGCTGGGCGAAGATCGAAGTTCTCACGAACCAGTTCAACCAGCTTCTCCTCGGATACTTTTCCTGTTCCGTAAGTATCGACATTGATGGAGACCGGTGTCGCTACACCAATAGCATAGGCGAGTTGAATCTCCACTTTATCAGCCAAGCCTGCGGCAACCAGATTCTTTGCCACATAACGGGCTGCATAAGCCGCGGAGCGGTCGACTTTAGTCGGATCTTTACCGGAGAAAGCACCGCCGCCATGGCGAGCATAACCGCCATAAGTATCGACAATAATTTTACGTCCGGTCAACCCTGCATCTCCTTGCGGGCCGCCGATTACAAAACGACCTGTAGGGTTGATATAATATTTGGTCTCCACATCCAACAATTCAGCTGGTACCACGGGAAGAATTACTTGTTCTTTAATATCCCTCTGGATTTGCTCCAGCGTAATTTCTTCGGCATGCTGCGTTGATACTACAATAGTATCGACACGTTTAGGTTTACCGTCCAAATACTCAATTGTAACTTGAGTTTTACCATCCGGACGAAGGTAGTCCAGGGTGCCGTCTTTACGGACTTCAGAAAGCCGGCGGGCAATGCGGTGAGACAAGGCTATAGGAAGCGGCATCAATTCAGGCGTTTCGTTTGTCGCGAAACCAAACATTAACCCCTGATCACCTGCGCCGATATTTTCCGTTTCTTTATCCATTTGCTCCGGATCGCGGTTCTCCAGTGCTGCATTCACACCTTGAGCGATATCGGCAGATTGTTCATTCAATGAAGTAAGTACAGCACAAGTATTGGAGTCAAAGCCATACTTGGCACGAGTATAACCGATATCTTTTACCGTTTTACGAACGATAGCAGGAATATCTACATATTCCGATTTTGTACTGATCTCACCGATCACAAGAACAAGTCCGGTAGCCACGGAAACTTCACAAGCTACACGAGCATACGGATCGTTGGCCAAAAATGCGTCAAGCACCGCATCGGAGATTTGGTCGCAAATTTTATCCGGATGTCCTTCGGTTACGGACTCGGAAGTAAATAAGTGTCGCCCTTGTATGGACATGAAATCAACCTCCCCTATGGATAGTATGGCAATTGCCGAAGTATCCAATACTAAGAATAATGACGATAATTATGTGGACAATCCACAATCAAAAAATGAACCTTTTCCTTAGCGGAAAAGGTTAATCCTTAAAAGTCATATTATCGTATTTGCCAGGTCATGTCAAAAAAACAAGCTATAAGTTCACAATTTTCTATAATAGCATATTCTTCTGGGCTTGAGCCACCAGACGTTTTGTTATTTCCCCACCGACAGAGCCGTTCTCCCGGGATGTTAAATGGCCCCAGCTTCCTCGAGTGCTTGTTCCTGCAGCAAAGGATCCAAGCTCACCAGCAAATTCCGTATCCGCTCCAATGGAGCCTCCTGCTCCGCTAACGGGCAATCCAAACTCCGCAGCGATCTCATATTTCCATTGGTTAAGTACTTGTCGGCTCTCGGGAACGATTTTACGGTTACTTCTTGCCATTGATCATACACCTCCGATAATTTTTTTACCTCGAAAGTAGTATGTGCATGACGTAAACAAGCCTAGCCCTATTAATGTTTGTTACTTTTGGCAAATCATGTCCACCCTAAACCGGCCAATTACTGAATTTTATATCCGCCTCGTACCATAACCGTCAAGTTGTACTTGTTGCCTTCCTGAACTTGAATTCCTCTGCCGTCTCTAGGAAAAGAAAGCAAATGGTTATTTGCCACCGCTCCACCGTTCGTAATATCCTTTCCATCCGTCAAATCAGCCACACCGTTCGAGTCTTGACTGTAAATGACTGCTTTCCCTGCGCGAACTACAAATTCCGCTCCAGTTGAAGCAATTAAGGTCTGTCCCGGCTTTACATCCACAATTGATACGGCATCGGATGAACCCACGCTTCCTTCGTTCGTCGATGGCGTTGTCGGGGTCGTTGGTGTTGTAGGAGTCGTCGTGGTGCCTCCGCCTTTAATCGCATGCTGGATTGCTTGGTCCACATAGCTCTTCGTCACAACAGGATCATCAGCCGTTCCAGGCTGATTTGTAACCCCTGCTCCTTCTGCTGTCATATTCATAAGTGAGCCGGCCCAAATACCTCCACCAACTAATACTATTGCTGCAGTTACCTTCCATGATGTCTTCAAGTTGTTTCTTCCTCCTCGATAAATCTCTTATACGGATATGATAGAGCACTTACTAATATGAAACAAGCCCAATTCCAAAAGGAAATGAGCTCGTTCTTGAACTTAACTACTCTACAAAAGATGAGTAATAATAGAAACTTTGGCTACCGAGCTTAAGTTTCTGCCCTTGGAAAAGATCATACACATTCAAAGTAAAATTCCCTGATTTTCTATCTTCAAAAACCGCATCATCAAAGCTAAAGCTTGCTGTTCCGCCGTTCATTACCCGAAGATCCGTTTCTGGTGAGAACTCCTTCTCAAATGTTCTTCCTGTTGAATCCACTACTTCAAACAAATATTTATGTTCAAATTCACCAATCGAATAATCCATATTACGAGTCTGATTATAATCAAAAGAAAGGTGTACTGAGGTTGATCCACTAAGATTAGCTTTTACATTTTTAACTGTTAATGAATAAGGGAACAAATCTAAATTTGTAAGATTGCCCTTAACATTCGGAGTTGAAACTCCAAGTAACATTGCAGCTGCATTCACGTAACCAGTGGGCTCCCCTTTAATCGGAGTAAGCTTGTTCTCGGTAATTCCTTCACCAACAATTAATTTCATATCAGTTGTAGTTATGCTTTTTGGAACTTTAGCCCACAAAGTAATAACACTCTTCTCTTCAGGTCCGACTGAAGTATCAATTTGACTAACAGTGGCTTTATAAGTTTGCCCACCCGAACCCTGAAATGCTCCAGTAAATTGAGACAAATCTATTTGATGATCTTCCAGATTTTTAGCTTCCAGTTCGGTATAAATTAGATCTGAAGAAGTACCACTATAAACAAAAGAACGTAATATCTTTAATTCTTCCTGACGTCCTGCAGTAGCTATTGTGTAAACAGAGCCTTTATCAATCACAGGAAGTTCCGGCAAGGCTCCTGAATTACTAAATTGAATCCAATCGGCCGAGTTATTCTCTCCCAACTTTTCCAGCAGCGAGATTTGCAACTGGCTAAAATCCAAATAACTAGGCACTTTAGATACAACATAGACATCTGTTGACATATTAGCTCCCAAGAGTCCTACACTTTGTGTAGTAATCAAGCTTGTACTTGTAGTTAACTTGGCTGTATCAACTTTCAACTGTCCTACTAATTCTGGGAGCATAATTGTTTTATAGCTTGTATTACTAATTGTTATTTTTGCTGATACTAGATCACCATCGCTCCAAGGGAGTCTTTGAAGAGATGAGAGTGTAAATCCAAGAATACCATTTTTCGTTTGAACAAATTGCTTTTGACCCACCATATTTTGAATACTCTGAACTTCTGGAATAGTAAATATTCCGACAGGGTAGCTAAAAGTATCTTTACTGTCCGCTACTGTAGGAAGGTTCATAAATAGTTGTGGTTTATCGGGACTTACATTAGGTGGAATAGTTACATGAAGAACAATCATTCTCTCTTCAAGAGGTTGCAGGATTAAATTCTCAGTAGCCAGGGTATCAATTGGTAGGCTGTACCCATCCGCAGTATGAATCTCAAATTGATACTTAGGAAGGGTCACAGTACTGCCTGTCGTATTCCTGATATTGAATTGTACAGATATGTCATGCTCATCAAAACTTTGTAACATCGTTGCCCCATTAACACTTACAGCTATTTTTCCGCTACCAACCGGGATAAATTTATCCATATTTGGTTCTACTGCTAACGACTTATTGGAGGTATTGGGCAATTGCATCGTAGCAATTGGCAAACTGAGCTTTGAAGTTTCATCATCCTGCACCCATTGCAACTCCGTTTTATCTAATTTAATTCCTTTCGGAATCGCCGCCATTAAATTCAATGTTTTATTATCCTGTGGTTGGATTTTATAATCCACACTTGACGAGTCTGCAGACATAGGATAATTTGCCCCGCTTGATGTTTTAATCACAAACTCTATCTTTGGATCTTCAAAAATTTTATATCCGATATTTTTGAGATTTAAAGCAACATTTACATAATTATAATCTCCAGATGCAAATGTAGCAGTCTGATTTACAAATGCTTTAACTGGAGTTTCAAATACGTTCAATGTCTTGGAATAGTTTGAAGGCGTTGATGTTAGGTAAGTAGCAGGAATTTTAAATTGACCTTTCAAGCTTTCATATCCTACCTGACTAAAATCCCATTTAATCACTTGAAATAAAAGATCACTTATTTTTGTATTCTTACCAACTTTAGCTACATAGGTCAAAGTGGTAGATGAGCCAGATGCAAGCTTCTTCTTATCTTTGTCTTTTGTCATTAGTGAGGTGCTGTATATGGTCCCACTTGATGTTTTGACTTTTGACCAGTAATCCAACAAATCTAAAGTCTTGCTATCTCCATTTTGAATAGTCAAAGTATAAGTAAGTACGCTCTCTTCATCCAAAGTTAAAATATTTACATCTGTAAGACGAACCGAGCTCTTTGATGTAATTTTTATCGGAGACAAATTAGAAAGTGTATGTACCACTGGTTTAGCTTGCTTCGATGTTGTATTTACTTGTTTAATGGTTCCTGCCTTATTAGGTGCTGCTGTTACAGCTTGAGTGCCGGACAATAATAAAGTAATTCCCAAGGCTGCTGCCGTTACAGGAGTTTTCTTCACTTTCTTCCCTCCACTATCTAAAATAGTTCTTACTATGTATTAACGTTTTCAAGTTGATAAAAGTTTCATTATTTAAGCATTACGCTAATTATAATCTTATATTCTGAACTTCTGATGAATAGTGGCTGAATATTTGGTTAAAATATTTGTATAAACAATTTAAAAGAGCCTACCCGAAGGGTAGGCTCTTTATTTAGTATAACTTAAGGAGTTGTTACAGCAGCAGAACCAACGGTGAATTTAACATTGTCTGGATCTGCAGCATTACCAGCAGCGTCTGTCACGTATTTAGCAACGCTGTTGTTACCATTCAGGTAAACTTCGAGCAGTTTGCCATTCAAAGATCCTGCATATTCGAAGTTAATTACAGCTGTCTTAGCTGAACCACTTACAGTTTTAACTGTAACTTCGCTACCATCAACATACACGCTGAATCCAGTTGTGTTATTCGCTACTCTTACATTTTCATTAAATGTCAATGTAACGTTATAAGTACCCGAAGTTGCAGTTGCAACTGTAGGTGCTTCATTATTCAAAGTACTCAGTTCAGGTGCAATACCATCATCTACAGATTCACCAAGTCCGCCTGCAACGACTTTAATACCGAAGGCATTAGTAGTTTTAACATTTGCTTGAGTAACCTTAGTATTGAAAGTTGTTGTAGTTACAACAGTTGGGGCCGGGGTAAAAGTAGTAGTACCTACAAGGTCAAATGTTACGATTGTATCTCCACTATCATAACGCAAGTCTTTGTAAGTTAAGTTAACGTCGGCACCAGCGATAGTCACTTCGAAATCATCAGCGTCAACGGAAGTAAGAATATCATCGAATTTCACTTCCAAAGTATCCTTGTCAATAGCTTTAGCATCTAAGATAGCAATTGTGCTATCAGTGATGTTTTTAGCTACAGCAGTCAAAACGCCACCTGGAACAAAATTTCCATTAATGTCAGAAATGTTAGCAATGCGGATGTTGACTACATCGCCGGCATCAAATCCATACCCTGGATTTGCTTTGCTAGGCAAAACAATACGAACGGTTTCAGCATTAACTGTTTCAACTTCAGCTCCTACTGGAAGCGGAGTTGTATAGGTTCTTGCATCACCTGCAGCTTGAACGTCGAAATAGTATTTATTTGCATCAAGCACACTACCATTTCCTTCAACTGCAACAGCTTTGTCGAATTGCACATAGATGATTGCACTTTCTCTTGCAGCATTCTCTTCAAGTTCATACCACGCGCTTGCAACTTTCGGAGCTTCTACATCACCCAAGTTAATGCTTGTGCTGTAAGGCGCCATAGTGTTGGGAACAGCTGCATTGTCACGGATATTATTGATTTCCAATGTATATACACCGGATCCCAATTTACCTGTGGAAGTAATTTGGTATGTTCTACCGTTAGTGTCAGCAACAGGTGTGATAGCATTTACTGGATGTCCGTTAGAGTCAAATCCTTTACCTCTAACTACTTTGCCATCTTTGTCTTTCAAAGTGTAGTTTGCTTTATCAATAGCGTCGCGCTTCAGGTTAACAGATTCGCTGTATTCAACGGTGAATACATGATTGTTACCGTCAACTTTAGCTGTTACAGAAGCAACTTCAGGACGGACAACATCCAATACAGGAGTTACTTTTACTTCACGGTCAGCAGAGTTACCACTGTAATCTGTTACACCTTTAATGTAAATCGTATTTTCTCCCATACTCAGAGCTTCATTTGTTGCATCAAAAGTAGCGATAATTTTGTTGTCGTTAATTTTGATGTCAGCTTTCTTGCTAGTGGAAGTGTGGTAAACTTCTTTAACCGACTTGACTGTTTCAGTCATTTCGATTTCAACTACTGTCAAATCAGTAGTTTTTGCACTAACAACTTCAGGAGCAGCAGTATCTTCAGCTACTTCGAAGGAAATGTCAGCTGGAGTAATTTTGAAGTTGTTGAAGTCTTCAACATTGCTTGTTGTAAGTGTATGAGCACCAGTAGCCAGTGTAGTTTCAACTACTGCAATGTTAGGATATTGATAAGTAACGCGGCCAGCAATCGCTTTGCCATCTACTCTGAAATTAGCAGTTGTAGCAACCGTGGATTGCTTAACTGGTTCAGAGAAGGTCACTTTGAATGCGCTGGTACCCAGACCAACAACACTTTCAACAGTAGGAAGAGTCACGTCAACCGGAGTGAATTTGTAGTCAGTCACGCTGATAACTTTGGATTTATCAGAGTTTCTTACATTCTTCACAGTGATTTTGTACTCTTTTTGATTCTTCAAGTACTCAGTTTGAGGATCGTCCAAGAGCAATGTAACCGATTTGCCATCTTCAGACAAACTTGCGGATTCGAAGTTAAATCCGTCAATGCTGTAGTTAGCTTTTTGTTCAGCACTTGCTTCTTCTACTTCACCGTCAAAAGTGATTACAACTTCTTTCAAGTTGGAAGCAGATACGCTTTCCACCTTAGTTGCAGCAGTCACAACATAAGTTACAGTGTGCTTGATTTCAACACCGTCTTTAGTTTTGAAAGTAACTTCGGTAGCTTTGTTAGCTTCCAATTCTTTTTCCAGAGCAACTTTAACTACTTCGCCAGTGGAAAGCGTGAACTCAACGTTCTTGCTGTCCTTAACTTCGTATTTAGTTACTGTAGGAATCTGAGCTGCTTCATAGATTGCATATGCTGCAACTACTGCTTGGGAGCGAGTAGCGTTAGCTTGGTAGTTCATTCCTTCTTGCAGGTAACCAGCTTTGATAGCTGCTGCTACATAACCTTTAGCCCATACGCTTGCAGTGTTGTTAGCGTCAGCAGGAACTTCCAGTTTCAGAGCAGTTGTCAGAACTTTTGCAAGTTCTTGTACTGTTACGTTGCCAGTAGGATCGAACAATTTCTTAGTAGCATCTTTACCATTGAGGATGCCAGCTTGTGTAGCTGCTTCAATGAAAGGAGCTGCCCAGTGGTTAGCTGTGTAGTTCTTATCTTTGTAAGAAGCTACGCCGCTTACTGGTTCCAAACCGATAGATTTAACGATGATTTTTGCAAGTTCAGCACGAGTAAGTGCTTTTTCCAGGTGGGATTGACCATCTGGGTAGCCAGCCAAGATGCCAGCTTCTTTCAATGCGTTGAATTGTTGTTCGTCTGTCAGTTTAGCATCTGCACCGAATGCCACGGAAGCAAACATAGAGAATGCCATTGCTGTAGACAAAGCTACGGATAAAATTTTCTTCATAACCTTTTTTTCTCCTCCTTGATTAACTATCTCATGAGAGTTTTCTTTAAATGAATAGCTCGTGTTACTCATTAGCCATTGCACCCCCTTTCCAGAGTCTGAGCAGATTTCCTATAAATTAGGTCTGCGACGGGAGCCGCAGAAACTTGTAAACAGTACCATACAAATAGAATGTAGAAATAGACTAGTTTCCTAATCCTACCTAAAACATTATACAATGAGTCCAAAGAGCCGTAAAGCTAATTTTTCTAATAGATAGACAAGTTTCCCCATGAAGAACATATTGGAATGTCTAATTTGGTCATCATTGTCAATGCTCTACATCTTAAACGCACGAGATTCAAAAAAGTTGCGGCCTTTCGAAAAAAAATTGCAAGATTGTTACCTTTGCTAAGGATAGCCACTGCTGCAAGAATTTATCTCAAATGCCTGCCTAACGGAAATTAGTATAACATCCTTAAAATTGTCAGTCACTAAGCAACATTTTCCATTATCAATACCCATAATCTATGTAACTCAAACACAAATAAGACGTCCAAATTTGGACGTCTAGTTTGAATTTTATGAGGAAAGGGCTTCCTTTTTATCTTACTCTCATCGCCAATTGAATAATTCTAGAACGCATTTGCGGATCTGTCTCAAGCTTGGCATACATATCATCAATAGCTTGTTTGTTGTCCTTATAAGTCTTCTCGTGCTTCATCGTCATGTGAGACCATTCAATCAATTCGTTCTCGGCAGCACGCAAATCATTGAATGCATCATGGAAACCGGTTTCTAGTACCAGGCTTTCCATAACCTCCTGAGTAACTTCCTGCAGTTTTGCAGTATCCTCAATCTTCTTCTCCAATGCTTTGGATCTATCCTCAAACTTTCTTTTTGCCTTCGAGTACCCCAACTGCGGTTTAGCCATAATCGGTTTCATCTGTATAATTTCACCCTTTTGCAAAAATATCAACTTCATCTGCTATTGTACCTTACTCTCCAACAAATTACAAAAAGATGTAATTGGAAAAAAAGAACCCCTTGCCGCATTCACCTCGCGGACAAGGGGTATTGCTAGCTTTTAACTAAAGTTTTTAGGGAATAAGCCAGTGCTCTTCTTGAAGAGCTCTACAGCGATTTTCCCTGTTTCAGCGCGCGTCATGAACCCTTTCGGATTAAAGCTGTACGAAGCTTTCTTTTGTCCAGGAAGTGTTGATGCCGTGCCGCTCATAATTTTAGCTTTCGAAACCGCTTGGATAGCCGGTCTTGCATAATAATCCATACTACCTGAGTCAATAAACGATTTTGCTAGTGTCGCGTTCAGCTTATCGTCATTCACTGCAAGCTTGAGCTTCATTGCTCTAGAGATCATCACGGCCGCTTGCTCGCGCGTAATCGGCGTATATGGAGAGAACACACCCTCCGTCACCCCAGTAACAATACCTGCCCGGGCAGCCGTCTCGATATATTCATAGCTCCAGGTCTCCGTTTGAGCTCCCGGTCCAATATCAAGGAACGAGGATTTGCCGTGGTCCCCATCCGTAGGATAGTTAAGCGGCAGGTTCAGGCCTTTTACAAGCAATGTAGCAAATTCGCCGCGACTCACCCGATCATCTGTACCGAAGCTGTCTCCGCGAAGATTCTTCATGATACCTTTTGCATAGAGGGCATTCAAAATATTCCGGGCCCAGCCATGATTTGTAATATCTGCATAGCTTCTGCGAAGTTTCATAACGGAATAATAACCGAAATCATCAAACGGTACGGTTATTGTATGCTTCTTAGCATCCACTTCACCGCCGATATTCTCCCAAATTCCACGATCATTAAAGCGGAATACCGTAATGGTCGTGCCTGCTTCATCAACCACATTCTCATCAAAGGCCAATGTGAGCGAACCACGTTGAGAAGGAACGATTTTACGATCTGAAGTGAACATCGTGAAGAATCCTTCAAGTGAATACGGGGCTATTCCGTTTGTAGCTGGCTTGTAAACCCCGCCCACATTCGATTCGCCTACGCCGCCGTTAATCCAATAGATATCGGAGACAGGAGAGAAGTTGCTTCTGCTCTCGGATCTTGAGAATTTACCGCTTAACTCTGCAGGAATCGTAATTTGCGGAAGCCCGCTTTCCAGGAATTCTTGAGCACGCCCGACGTAATTTCCGTAATCATCGCGCTTGCCTACAATACCGTTAACATTATCTGCAATCCCAAACAGCAACTTATTATTCGGATAAAACTGAGTGACGTTCAATCCGGGATTTGCCGTTTCCAATACCGTTCCTTTTGGGAACTCCAATTCAATCTTCTTGTTGAGAACACTGTACTTATTGGATACCTTTTCGGCCATGTACTGGCTGTCCACAGTTACCGTCGAAGTGTAGTAAACTTCAATCGTATCATTGAATGTAGTATCGGCTCGAACAATTTGAATTTTGATTTTAGTGCTCTTGTCAGGTTTCAGCCCGACATAATCATATACGAAGCGATCCTTCATCCCTGCCTCTTGACGAGGAACAGCTTCATATTTATCGATCAGTACCTTAGTAGCGCCTTCTGCTTCAATATCAAAATGAATAAAGTTCTTATTTACAATATACTTATCGCCTACGGTTGGTGTAGGAGCAAGTAATCTGTAGGATTCAACGCTGCGAACAACTTCCAGCTTCTTGCTTGTTCTTGAGCCGGTATTATTGAAAAGTTCGAGGTTAAAGTTATAGCTTCCCGGAACTTCCATATCCAGCTTATAAACTCTGATAATGAAGTCTTTCTCACTACCTACATAACTGTATGAATAAGTTTCAGTGCCTCCGCCAAAGTCGAATTTGAATGTTCCATCTCCTTCGGAGGTAGTATCCTTATTCAGATTTACGGTAAACAGAGCTTGTGATCCGAAATGTACAGTAGCTTTACTAGCTCCACCACCACGCAGGATCATATTGAATTGCTTCTGATTCGTCGTATAATTCCCAGCAGTTGCGTCATAAGTGAAGGTTGGCGACAAGGAAAACAGATTCGTAATAATCGCATCAAATTCAGCCTGTCTTACCGGATCGACCGTTCCGCCTGTAGGATACGATATTTCCTTATATAGCCCTGCACTCGGTAAACTTGGAGGTGATGCTACAGAAGGAGTGGGCTGAAGATAACTGATTGTCGAACCGTTCTCATCCACGATATAAATCAGTATTTCGCCGGTTACAGATCTTGCATTACCGTTGCCGTCTCGGGAAGTCCCGGTGAACGTAATGCGGTTCTCACCATAATAAAGCGGGCCGGAGGTGCCAATTGCTAAATTAATGGTAAAGGCATTTCCATTCCAAGCCGGCGTAGTGGTTCCCTTTACCCCATTAATGAAATATTCAGCATCCTTAGTATCGAAATTCTCAAATCCGATATATTGGCCTTCCAATTTCAACTTCAATGTGCTGTTATCCTTGGAATTTACCGGATAAGTTTGGCCGTAAATCAGATTCGTAAATGAAATTTTATTCATCGTAATGTAACTAATCGTTACGTCTTTATATTCGCTCGTTGAGTACCCGAAGCGAACTTTTTGCTGCCCGGTGGAAAAGCTACTAATCTTGTAAATTTTTTGGGTATTTTTAATGGTAGCAGTAGTTGGTTCAGCTACAATATCCAGCTTTTTGCTGCCCAGCGGCAAGTAATCCGCCACCAATGCAGTTGTCGGTTCCAGATTGCTCTCTACCAGGATATAAAAGGTCCCTGAATTAACCGCCGAGCCATCCAATGTTTCTTTCGCGTAATCATCGATATTGGTTTTGCTTACATTGGCTTTGTCCTTCTCATAATTGGACAAAAGATACATATTCGAAATTAACGATTGCCCCTGCAGGTATTTATAAGATACATTGCTGGTCGCCGTAAATCTCGGCGCAGCGGCATCTCCATATTGAACTCTTAGTTTAAACTCGTTGAGTCCTGTAGATGCTGCAGGCAGATCGGTCATTGCGGTTACGAGAATATATTCCGGGTTTCCGCTCGCATCAGGAACAAGTACTTCTGTACCCGTGCTCGTATCTAGTGTTCCGTCTTCTTTAATAAAATTCATCTTCAGAATCTGGAAACTGGAGAAGTCCACATATGGGTCACTGTCTGGAGCTGTCGATAATTTATACGATATTTTCCCTTTGAAATTGGGGTCGCCAAAAGATCCTTCATTTGGCAGGTTTGAGTCTTTATAAGGAATCAGTACCTGGGTGATCAATTTTGGAGATGTAAACGTCTGTGTCAGGGTAGGTGTTACACCTTGGGCCTTGAGAGGCTTGCTCCCCGCATTTCCGTCGTAAATATAAATACCCGTAATTCTCTGATTGTCGCTATAGTAAAAAACAGTCCGCTGCAACGTAATCGTGTCTGCACCGTTTGTGATAACAATTTTTAAAGTATTAGTCCCTGGAGAAAGAGTAACGCCTGAAGAATAGAATTTACCTGTATAATCATCCAGCGGGAGGGTATCTGTTTTGCCACCGTTTATGCTTAGAGTAACTTTGGTCGTATTCTTTACGGTACCTTCCAGAGATACTGTGCCCGTACTTGTGTTTGTCACTACAGGCGTGCCTTCATTCAAGAATTTGGCCTGCGCGCCACCGTCAAACATCTTAAGTTCTTCAAGATATGGCACACTATCATATAGAACATAGAAAGAATCGGATTGCGTTACACCGTTTTGAACACCAGAAAGAGTAATCTTATTGAATCCCGAGAACAGGGTTAATTCGCGAACAATAAATTTATTTCCAGTGGTGTCATCAGGATCAACTGAGAAACCATTATAGTATACACTTGTCGAATCAGGAACCCAATCTACATTTCCGCTATCGCTGCCATCCGAATTTTTATGCGGAACTGAATTCAATCGTTCAACCTTAACCGTCATATTATTAGAAGATACCTTGGAGAAAACCCCATCAAACGTTAAGGTCGAGGTTGTTACATTATAAACATTATTGCGATTAATCTGATTGTTCGGGTTTACCGAATCATATTCTGCTGTCAATCCAAAACTGTCCCGAATCGCGGAATTGTTTGGGATAAAATATGTGGGCGATACTGTCGCCGCCTTTGCCACACTGACCAGGCCCGGTGGAAGCAGCGTAATGAGCAGTGACAGTAAGGTCAGCCAGACAAACGGCTTCTTAAAGCGTTGCATGAATAATCTCTCCTTTTATTTGGATTGTTGTAGTCCCCATAATAACGGAAACCGTCCAAAAGTCGTATAGTGTTGTTATCGGTCACGAAGTGGGATTATTTTAGAAATTTGGCAAAATAGGATCAGACAAAATTCGCGGAATTTAAAATAAAAAATGGCCCCTTGGTATTTAACCAGGGGGCCATCTAAATAAAAGCTACTTCGCTAATTTCAACTGATGTATATCCGCTTCCTGCTCAATCGAGCGGGTAGCCAGTTTATCCAAAATTTTCTCGTGTCGGTCTTGGGTTGACTTTACAGAGGAAAGTTCTCCATGCACCTTGTGTACATCCATGCTTAGGGCATCCAGCTTGGCATCTGTTTCGTCCTGACGATCCCGGATAGCCCGAACAATCGCATTAGTCTCCCCGAGCTGTACTTGCATGAGTTCCTGCGTTTCCTTGAGTCCAAAGATGTCGGCCTGCATAGTTTGCATATCCAACTTCATAGTCTGCATGTCCGACTTCATGGTGTGCATGTCGGACTTCATGGAGGTTTGCTCAGCTTCAATATGATCCAGCTTCTGCAAAATCTGATGGAGTAGTTGTTCGCTCATTCGAAGAACTCCCTTCCATTCGTTTAACTTGTAAGACATATTATAACTGATTTTGAGGTTTGGAGTCGAGTGAGATCACATCAGAGATTAATGGTAATTAAACAGCAACCCCCGCTGCTCGGAATGAGCATAGGCGGGGGTTGTCCCGTATAAACGTATAATTGCTGTCATCGAAGATACAATATTGCAGTAGGTCTTACTTGGAGCCGCGTTCGGTGCCGGCCTTCATGCGCAGGCGAGCAAAGAAGTCGAGTAGCGGGCGCTTTGTTTTGCCGATCAAGCCGATGACCTCGGCACCGATCTGCAGGAAGAACACCATGACGCAGATGACGACAAAGGTAACCCAGTTGGCGTTGTACATCGCCGCCGACGATTGAATGACGGCCAATACGCCGAAGAAAGCGGCAATACCGTAAATGATCAGCACCGTCTGGCGGTGGCTAAAGCCTAACTCGCGCAGGCAATGATGCAGGTGACCTTTGTCCGGCGAGAAAATCGGTTTCTTCTGCATCCAGCGGCGTACGATAGCAAACAATGTATCCGACAACGGTACGCCGATCAGAATCAGCGGTGTCAGGAACGATACGATCGCTACTTGTTTAAAACCAAGTAAGGACAGCAGCGCCAGGCTGAAGCCGAGGAACAAGGCCCCGGAGTCGCCCATGAATATTTTGGCCGGATGAAAGTTGAAGTACAAGAAACCGATAATACTGCCAAGCAGCAGCAGACAGATCAAGGCAACAATAACATTGCCCATTAGGAAAGCCATGACAGCAATCGTGCCGATTGCAATCGCGGATACCCCTGCAGCCAGACCATCCAGTCCATCGATCAGATTAATCGCGTTGGTGACGCCAACGATCCAGAGAATCGTGAACGGAATGGCAATCCAACTTTCAACCGAAGCATACGTATGAAAAGGAATATTAGCAAATTCAAGGCGGATATCAAATCCGAAAACGACCACGCAAGCCGTCGCAATTTGTACGAGAAATTTAAACTTGGCCGGCAAATCAAAACGATCATCGAACGCACCAAGCAATATAGTCATGGTTCCTCCGACGAGAAAGGCTTTGACGAAGTTAACTTCGCGTACCGAGAAACTTTCCGGAAGAAACGGTAGAACCAGGAAGAACGTAATCACAAATGCTAAAAAAATGGCTAATCCACCGAGTCTCGGCATTATTTTTGTATGCACCTTGCGGGCATTGGGCACATCCACCGCGCCGACTTTGAAAGCAAACTTCTTAACAAGCGGCGTGAATCCTAGTGCCAGCGCCAACGAGACGATAAACCCGATGGTATAAATCATCCACATGTGTATTTTCAACCCCCATTTATTCTGCCGGAATGAATTATACTCCGTTTCAGGAGAAACACAACCTCCGTATTTGAGCAATAATACGCTGTTTTGCGTAATATTTCAATGATTTAGCCCATTTTCGTCAAGTTTTCTCCCTCACGCAGCACGCGCATAACGAATTTCGGCAGCGCAAGCATTCTCCGGAAGCGGGTCGGCTCCGACAACAGACGGTATAACCATTCCAAGCGAAGCTTCTGGAACGTTTTTGGCGCCCGTTTTGTTTTGCCGGAAATGATATCAAAACTTCCTCCAACTCCCATCATGACGGGTACGCCGAGAACCTGTTTATATTTCCCGATCCATGGCTCTTGAGTGTCAGCGCCCCGGGCTACGAACAGCAGATGAGGAGACACCGCCTTGATCGCTTCAATGACCTCTTGATCCTGATCCGGACCGAAGTAACCGTCACGGAACCCGACAATCTCCGTTCCCGGATATTGCAAAGTTAACCGTCGCGCCGCTTCCTGAATCACTTCGCTTGTCGTCCCCAGGAGATACACCTTCCAGTGGTGGCGTTCTCCTTCCTTCATTAATTCATGAAGCAGATCGAATCCGGCTACCCGCTCGGCCACGGGTTCTCCAGCCTTTTGCGCGGCCCAGACGACACCGGTGCCGTCCGGCACGATCAATTCAGCCTGCCGCATCATGGTTTTGTAGGAGGGATCTTCCATTGCGGCCATTACCATGATGGGGTTGGCTGTAATGATTTGATGCGGCTTGCCCGAATCGACGACCTTCGTCAAATACTGGACCGTCTCCTTCATTCCCCATTTGCAGACGGGGATTCCCATAATGGATACGGTCGGCAAGACCTCAACCTCATTGTGCTTCGTCTCCACCTTGCTCACCCTTTGCTCTCTAAAAGTTCAACAATGCGCTGCGCGGGGATCCGGGCTTCGCGCTTCAGCTCCGAAATTTTCGGAGCATGAGACTTGCGCCAAACCCCGTCCTCCAGCAGCAGCCGCTCGGCTTGCGAGGCAACGATCCGGGGATCGAGCTCCTCGGCGGTGCCGACCGGCACGCTGCCGAGGCGTCCGAGAAAATGATCGATCTTCGGATCATACGAGACGCCGAGCAGCGGCACTTCCTGCGAAGCCGCGTAAATGAGGCTGTGCAGCCTCATTCCCACAAGCAGGCGGCAGCGGCTCACTTCGCGGAGCATCTCGTACGGATGCTCCGTCTCCGCCGCAATACTGACGGTGCTTCCGTGTTCTGCCACATTCCCCAGGCGGTCCATGACGAAGCGGGAAGCTTCGTCATCGCCAGGGAAATGAAAAGGCAGAAACCGGATATGCACCGGAATGCGGCGGCTAAGCGAAGCCAGGCCTTCGGCCAGCTTCGCAAGCTCGGTCCGCTCGGCGTTCCAGAAGCGGACCGACACCCCGACTACCGGCAGCTTGCCGGAGTCGGAGGAATCCGGCGATCCAGTACCTGCTTGCGGATCGCCGCCTTCCGGCAGGGCCATACCCATCACCGGGTCAGGGACCACGTGGACGTCATCCTTGCGAATGCCCATGCTGCGCAGCAGCTCTGCCGATTCCACGTCGCGAACGGAAATATATTCGCAGCGGCGGAACACCGAGGCAATAACGGGACGGAACAGCTTACGGCGAA
This sequence comes from Paenibacillaceae bacterium UBA6304, assembly GCA_002439285.1. Classification (GTDB taxonomy): domain Bacteria; phylum Bacillota; class Bacilli; order Paenibacillales; family Paenibacillaceae; genus Fontibacillus. The sequence continues at coordinate 9,450 of DJTQ01000322.1, read as the reverse complement.
CCGGACCGACGCCTTGGGCGTAAATGAAGGTCGGCTTGCCCATCCATTGGGCGATCTTGATGATTCCCAAATAATAAGGAATCGAGCCGAGCCCGGTGGCGTCCTGAAGCAGGCTTCCGCCTCCACTGATGAGGCCGTCGCTGTTCTTAATAGCGTTCCTTACCTCGGTAAGTTTCATCCGGTGCACGGCCTTTACACCATAGGTCCGGCTGGTCCACTCTGGATCGACGGACAATACAACCGGAATGATCTCTGTGCCGGCCGCCCGTCCCTCTTGCTCAAGGGCCGAAAGTATCGATTGAAGTACAGCTTCGTCCCCGCTGTTGCGGTATCCGTAATATCCGGACAGGACTATGGTTTTAGAAGACGCGGCGACCATTTATCCCAGCACCTTTCAATAATATGCCATATGAATACGGCGATCAGGCCAACAATGAGACCAAGCCCAAGGCCCAAAGCTCCGCGAATCAGCGAGAGAACGGCCGGCGTATGAATATGAGCGAACGTATCGACCATGGAGAGCTGTCCCATCACCGCGATGATCATTGCATACAGCGCCCAGCGATAACGGAAGGCAGCAAAGATTCCTGCAATGAATAGCGGATGCGCGAGCAAGAACTCCTTATTCCGTGGACGTACGCCGAATGTATTTTCCAGGAAGGAACGGAACCAGGCTTCGCCCGGAAGGAGCGAACCGGCGTTTCCGGTTCTCGACAAATAGTAAAGAGCAACGACGCCAAGAATACCTGCCGCAACTACCCATACCAGCGTAATCGGCATCCGCAGCCAGTTCCGCAGCTCTTGCCATACCGAAGTACCTTGATACAGGAATACGTATAAGGCAATCAAAAGAATTGGCCCCAAATGCAACAAACTTACTCCTCTGAATTGATTCAGTACCAGGCTGTATGTGATGTTATTCAGCAGCGCAATTACGAACGGTACGGCCGCCAATGAGATCAGCGATGTTTTTATATATAGAACAACGGAATGAGTTAATCTCCGCCCGGTTGAAATATGCGGATGGGAATTCTTAATTTCCTTCACCTTGCGGATCGCGAGAATCATCGCAATGGTCGGCGCACTAATGGCGACACCCAAAGCCAATGCCTGCTCAAACAGATTCGGTTTCAGGACGTAAAGCCCGGCAGAACCAATAAGACCAAGCAGGAACACAATCAGCGTCAATGGTAAGATATAATAAGAAACCAGCAAAGCACAGAAGGCAACTCCGCCAAGAACAACGAGAGCTTTCAGATATTTTTGCCAAGAGGCGTCATGAATCTGGAAGGCCTCCGCCTGCCCCATTTCAAAGCCGTTATCCTGAATGCGCTGAATGGCTCCTTCCGGACCTTGCAGCGATTCAATTAAATTGTTGATCGGATTCGTGATCGCCGCTTTAGCCGCGTCCTTGGATGGCGCCACATTCAGATAAATCATCCGGATATTCCGGTCCTTTGTAGCGAGAGCAAATCGATCGGACAAAGTCTTCTTATCTTGTCCAGCTTCCAAATCCGACAAAGAATGCAGACGTACTATATTGTAATCCGTCAAATAAGCCAGATTATTCAATCCTTTTTGCGGAGCCTTCAAATTCTCGATGGTTGCCAAACCGATACCGTGTTTGTTCAACAAATCCGCAAAATCCTGCAAGCTGTTCATAGCTCCATTATCCTGGAAGCCTTTTACGGCCTCCCCCTCGAACAGGATACGGTTCACTCCGTTTTCCGCATAAAACGCCAATTCCCGATCCAGCATCTCATGGTCATAACGGATATTATCCGACAAACGAGGGAGAATATTGAAGCCCTTGTCGCGCAACATAGCAAATGCAAAAGGATCCAATGGCATCGGCTTCAGCACGGCTTCTTCCATCCCTAGTCCGATTACAAGTCCGGCATGGTCCTGGTACTTCCATGGCATCACAGTAACCCCCAGGTTACGGAACGTCTCCTCGATCATCGGACGCAGTTCTTGTTCGTTCTCCGTGTTCGTAAAAGCGATATAAGTGTAATTTCCGTCCGGAGAAAGTACCGTTTGCGTCATCTTTGCCACATCCAACGCGTTAAACAGCATAATCCGACGTGCCTTCGACATTTCGTCCAGCGTGCTTTCAAACATCGCCATCGTATTGACGCCGGAAGCCTTTAACCGATCCAGCTGCTCATCCATATATGCTGCCGGATTGGCCTGATAAGCCGATACCTCCAGCAACCCCCGATAATTGAAAACAAACTCAACCTTTTTAGCCGACGACTCCGTCTGTACCCGCTGAACAATCACAGGCAAAGAAGCCACAATTCCAACTATAACCAAGATCCACAACCACTTACGGGAAGCGTCATTCCACCGCTGCCAACTTCGAATCACAAAGGTACCTCCTCAAAAGTAAAAAATAACCGTAAATTCACCGGCCAGTTCCGAAGGAAATATTCAAACAACTGGAACAGGCCGGCTTGGACAATCTATGCTTAATTCTCAGTACCTAGCCGTCTACGCGAGCCAGTACTTCATCCTGCAGTCGGGCAAGGCGCGCTTTAGCGTCCTCATTGGATGTGCCGCGTACCGCAAAATAGAATTTGATTTTCGGTTCCGTCCCTGAAGGGCGAAGGCAAAACCAGGATCCGTCCTCCAACAGGAATTTCAGCACATTCTCTTTAGGCAACCCGTCCAGGCCCTGCGAATAATCCAGCACTTCGCTCACTGCGATGCCCGCGATGTCCTTAGGCGGATTTGTGCGGAAATCATTCATGAGAGCGCCGATTTGAGCAAGTCCGTCTTTTCCCTTCAAAGTCCGGGACGCCAAAGCTTCGCGATAGTAACCGAATGATTGATATAATTCCTCCAGCACATCGATCAGTGTCTTTCCTTGGCGTTTGTAATAAGCGGCTGCTTCACAAATCAAAGTCGAGGCCACAATGGCATCCTTATCCCGGGCATAATTGCCGGCCAGATACCCATAGCTTTCCTCATAACCGAACAAATAAGTATAGTCGCCCGAGATTTCGAATTCGTTCATTTTTTCGCCGATATATTTGAATCCGGTCAGTGTATTAAATACAGTTGCCCCGTAATGGCGGGCGATCGCGGCTCCAAGTTCACTCGTCACGATGGTTTTCACGACCGCGCCGTTTGCAGGAAGTTTCCCGGTTTCTTTCATTTGACTCAAAACGTAATGCACAAGAAGAGATCCGGACTGGTTACCCGTTAAAATCTCATACTCACCGTCCGCGTTTCGTACCACGGCGCCCATCCGGTCCGCATCTGGATCCGTACCGATAAGAATATCCGCGCCGACCTGCTTGCCAAGCTCAATAGCCATCGCAAAGGCTTCGCGCTCTTCCGGGTTGGGAGACTTCACCGTAGAGAAATTGCCGTCCGGTTGCTCTTGTTCTTTAACGATATGAACTTGGGTAAATCCGATTTTGCTCAGCGCTTGGCGGACAGGAAGATTGCCGGTTCCGTGCAACGGAGTAAATACCACAACAATGTCCTTGGCTGCGCCAGCTGCCATTAGCTCACGATTTACACTAGTCCCGGCGACCGTATCCACAAACGCCTCGTCTTCCGCTTCGCCGAGCCAAACAAGCAGACCTTTCGCCTCAGCTTCTTCCTGTGTCAGCCGTTTTACTTCAGCAAACGAGGTCAAGGCTTGGATGTTGTTGATCACGCGTTCCGCTTCAAGAGGCACCAATTGACCGCCGGAAGTATTGTACACCTTATAGCCATTGTATTCCGGCGGATTATGACTCGCCGTTACAACGATCCCGCCGGTTGCGTGCAAACTGCGCACCGAGAAGGACAGCTGAGGTGTCGGGCGAAGCGATGGGAACAACTTGGCGACGATACCATTGCCTGCTAATACGAGTGCAGCCTCCAGCGCGAACTCAGGCGAGAAGTGGCGGCAGTCATGTGCAATGACCACAGAAGGCTGGCCATCCTTGCCTGCATGCTCCTCAAGAATATATTTTGCGAATCCTTGCGTGGCCCGGGCTACCGTATAACGGTTCATCCGGTTGCTGCCCGCACCGATGACGCCGCGGAGTCCCCCGGTACCGAACTCCAAATCCCGGTAGAACCGGTCTTCAAGTTCGGAAGGATTCGTATCCAAATCGCGCAGCTCCTGTTTGGTCGCTTCGTCGATGGAAGGATCATTCAGCCAGCTATCTACTTTTTCTTTAATGTTCAAAATTTTATCAGTCATGGTTTCAAAGTCCTCCTATTTAAATACATATTGTATATAAGATGTACTGACGAAAAAGGATGGTAGCAAGGGAGTAAAATGATTCCGAAGAAACGGAGTGGTCGCCTTTGTTTCTGGATTTCCACCTCATTTGATCCTACTAAAATCAAGAAATTCAGAAACAACAGCGATCGCAGGAACATTTTACGTACTTGCCCTAACATCTATTTCAATAATTCATCTTATATAAAGCTCCCCTTAGGATAAAGCAAACATGATTTCGCCCTCTGCGACAATTTTATCATCGACTTTGGCGACCGCTTGGCCTTTGCCGATCGAGCCCTTCATGCGGGTGATTTCCACTTCCAAACGAAGCTGATCGCCGGGAACGACCTGACCGCGGAAACGGAAACCGTCCATGCCGGCAAGAAAACCGATCTTCCCCCGATTGCTCTCCAAGTTTAATATTGCCGCTGCTCCCACCTGGGCTAAAGCTTCAGCAATCAATACCCCCGGCATTACCGGATAGTCCGGAAAGTGACCTACGAAAAACGGTTCATTGATCGTTACGTTTTTGATCCCGACAGCTCTCTTGCCGTCCTCCAACTCCAAGATCCGGTCTACGAGCAGAAACGGTGGACGATGAGGAATAATCTCCTGAATTTGCTTGATATCGAGCATTATGTAATACCCCTTTCACATTTCATATAAACTCAAGTTTAAGTTGCTTAAGATGGACCAACGGAAAAGTATGGATGTGGGCCTTCACCATATTCATTAGTTCATCTTATTTAGTCCCAACAATTCTTCATATCCGTATAAAAGGTAGGGCAGACGGCCACACTGTAATTATCCTTCGCGTCTGCAGAAGCGAAGGTTAAGATAAGGGGCTTATCCGCAAGTGGTTCATACCGCTTACGGATAAAGCCCTTTTGATTTCCGTCCCTGTGTACAGTCCCCCATCATTATACATTTTATGACCCTAAAAAGAAAACTCCCGATTCCGGGAGCTCACCTATCACTTTATTCAGTTTCTTCCATTAATTACATCAAAAATACCATCGATTCAGTCCCTTAGCTGATCGATCTCCAACTTAAGGGGCAAACACCAAATCGAACACATGCCGCCAGGTTTCCCATTGCCAAACCCCGCCAATCTCCTGCTTGCCTAATACCACGTATCCAACCACTGTTCCGCCAATTAAGGCTACTACCAGAAGTAATAGTACTAGCACGATACGCAGGAGGGTGATCCACCCGGACCGCTCTTTGACAGCCGGGCTATTCTCTTCGGTCATGATCGTCCACCTACCCGCGCAAGTTATTAGCCAAACCTAACATGGTTTCGCTGGACGAAAGCGCCCGGGCCGTAAGCTGATAAGCACGCTGTACCTGCAGCATTTCCGCCATCTCATCCGTCAGATTAACATTCGAGCCTTCGAGAGCTCCTTGCTGGATATGGGCCTGCTGACCCTGAGGAAGCAACGTCGTGTCGCTCAGTACATCCGCTTCAACCGCGCCTGAAGCCAGTACGAATAAATTCCCGTCCACCGGCTCCAAGGCATCCGGCCGTATTGGCGTAAGCAATTGAATCCGCCCCAAATCCGCCACTTCATCTTCGGATATCGCAGTAATATTCCCTTGTCCGTCGATTTGCATCTTCGCACCGGCCGGAACCGCGATAGGATCGCCCTCGGCATTCAATACGAATTGACCTGTGACAGTGACCAGATAAGCGGACTCCGGATCGGAAGGATCCTGTTGAAGATGAAAATCGCCCGCCCGGGTGTAAGCCTTCCCGCTTTCGGTAAGCACTGCAAACAGTGCATTTCCTTCTATAGCAAGATCCGTTGGATTATCGGTTGTTTTAATGGGGCCTTGAGTGAAATTGCTCGTAATCGCCGTCATTCTGGAACCGAACCCGAGATCAAAACCGGAAGGCGTTGCCCGCCCGGCCAGTTTCATCTTGGAAGTCTGCTTCTGAACACGGGTTAATGTATCTTCGAAAGAAGCTTCCTTCCGCTTATAGCCCGTATTGTCCATATTCGCGATATTGTCGGATAGCAAATCCAGACGCTGCTGAATGCCGCTCATGGACACCATGGCACTAATCATGGAATTATTCATTTGGCACCTCCTCTAGTATAACTAGGTCTAAATACGACCGATATCATTTACCGCCCGATCCAGGCTCTTATCATAATATTGAATAATTTTCTGATTGGATTCGTATGCACGCTGCGCGGCTAACAAATCCACCATCGCCTGCGCCGTATCTACATTCGAAGACTCCAAGAATCCCTGCCGCACTTCGGCACCATCAAGAGGTTGAAGTCCGATACGAACATCCGCGACTTCCGGGTCTTGAGCCCGGTATACGCCATTCCCTTCACGAACCAGCTCCTGAGGCCGGTTAATTACGGCAACTCCCAACTGGGCCAAAGCGGTGGGGACACCATTATTATTATATACCAGATTCCCGACGGAATCGCTTTGAACCTGATCTATTGACAGCCCGGCAGGAAATACAATCGGATTCCCGTTAGCTCCAAGCACCCGCTGCCCCTGCGACGTTAACAGTTCACCTGCAGCATTCACCGTGAAATTACCGTCCCGAGTATAGCGAACCTGATCATTATTGTCCAGCACTGAGAAGAAAGCTTCCGGACGGTAAGTAACCTCTCCATCCTCGCTCACGTATTTGCCCGAAGCATCAAAAGGAATCGGCAATCCAGTGGCCGGATCATTCAGGCTCAGGCTGGACGCCAATCCGAAATTGTTTGCCTTCCCCGTTTCCCTCAAATCACCCTGCAGATAAGAGGGTAGGCTTTCTTCCGCAAATACGCCGGTCGACAGCTTTCCGATTCTGTGTGGACTTGCGGATTCTTTATCTCCTACCAGCGAGATCAGCATGTCCGGAAAAGAGTGGCTGATCGAATTCACCTGTTTATAACCTGGGGTATTGATATTGGCGATATTTTGCGTCACCGTATCATGCCGGCGTTGCTGCGTGATCATACCGGATGCTGCGGTATATAGTCCTCTTAACATGGACAAACCTCCAAGCTTGGAATCATCTATTTCAACCGCGACTTCTGCGCGATCCTATATCCTGACAAAAGAAGCAGCTTAAAACTGCCTATTTTATATATCGGCGGATCAGAATTTTTTCTTAATAACCCGATCCAAGTTGTCCAGCATGATGCCGGTTCCCTTTACAACACAGTGCATCGGATCTTCGGCAATCAGTACAGGTACACGCAGTTCTTCGATAAGCAGCTCGTCCAATCCATTCAGCAGAGCGCCTCCGCCCGTCAAAATAACGCCCCGGTCGATAATATCAGCGGACAATTCCGGCGGAGTGCGCTCCAGCACTGATTTGGCTGCGGCTACTATAGAAGCTACCGAATCCGTCAATGCTTCCTGGATTTCGGCCGCAGTGATCGTAATCGTAAGCGGCAATCCCGAGACCATATCTCTTCCCCGGATATCCATTTCGGCAACCCGTCCCATCGGGTGTACCGTTCCGATGCCGATCTTGATATCTTCAGCCGTCCGTTCCCCGATCAACAGCTTGTACTTCGTTTTGATATATTTAATAATGGCGGCATCAAACTTGTCACCGGCGATTTTGATGGACGAAGCCGTGACGATGTCTCCCATGGAAAGCACCGCCACATCCGTCGTCCCTCCGCCGATGTCGACAACCATGTTGCCACTCGGTTCAAATATGTCCATTCCTGCGCCAATGGCTGCAGCCTTCGGTTCTTCTTCCATAAATACTTCTTTGGCACCGCTGTGTTCCGCGGCTTCGCGAATCGATTTCTGTTCTACCGAAGTAATGTTCGTTGGCGCGCAGATCAAAATACGGGGGTGGCTGTACCAACTTCTGCCTCCGACCCGATCAATGAAATGTTTGAGCATCGTTTCCGTAATTTCAAAATCGGCAATAACTCCGTCCCGCAATGGACGAATCGCAATGATATTTCCCGGCGTACGGCCAACCATCCGTCTCGCATCTTCACCTACCGCAAGCACGCGTTTGGCGTCGCTGTCGATGGCGACAACCGACGGTTCGTCTAGGACTACTCCCTTTCCTTTGACATGAATCAACACATTGGCTGTGCCCAAATCAATACCAATATCCTTGCTCATCATCGCGATGCTCCCCCAGAACATATTTTATAACAACTATATGGTAAAAGTTTCCCCCGAATCACGGAGCCCTCATTCGACAAACGGCTGCGGAAACCCTTCAAAACTCGGGAAAATAAGATGAAAATCCACAATCTCATACCATATTTAAAAATACCATACTTTGGGGGAGGTGTTCAATCACATTCATCGGGAAGACAAACATATTATTTACCCACTAACGCGCGGAGCTAATCACCTCCCGTTTGGATTGGCCTTTTTTCTTATACTTGATTTTCGTCGCCTCGCCTCCGCGAAGGTGTCTGATCGACTTATGGTATTCGAGAATGTGCTTGACCTGGTCCGCCAAATCCGGATTAATCTCCGGCAGACGCTCGGTTAAATCCTTATGCACCGTGCTTTTTGATACGCCGAATTCTTTGGCTATAGTCCGAACTGTATGCCGAGTTTCCACAATGCAGCGACCTATTTTAATCGTCCGTTCTTTGATGTAATCGTGCACGCTCCCGCCTCCCTACTCGAGATAGTTTGGTACATTATATGAGGGGCGGGCCTATATATTCTTTGTTTCCAAGCCTGACAAGCTCCAGCGAGGCCAATTATTTTGACAAGGGTTCCGTATATCTTCGGTTCCTGCCCGGCTTGCAAGGCAGAATAGACCGAATTCATTTGGATAAAAAAAAGAATAGGGATTGTCCCCCTAGTCAGTGTATGACATTGGGAGACAACCCCTTCCGGGCCGCTTAGGCTACCTTATTCGTGTTTCGGCAATACGCTGGACGGATTGATCAGCTCGCCATTTTCGTATATAGCGAAGTGAACGTGGTTGCCGAGATCCTTTTCCATCTCGTTCCGGCCGGCTGAAGCGATGAGATCGCCTTGTTTCACTTCCGTATCCATCTTCACTTTTACGTCAGACAGGCTTTCATAAACGGTCTTCAAGTTGTTCGCATGCGTAATTTCGACTACGAAACCGAGCAGTGGAACTTCATCCACCCGGGTTACTTTACCGCCCATGGCGGCTGTAACTTCAAACGTCTGGTTATCAGCCCGCGCCAGGTCGATCCCGGTATTTGCAATAAAGGTATCGTTGTACTGAACAAGTGCGGCTT
>DJTQ01000363.1 GCA_002439285.1 Paenibacillaceae bacterium UBA6304 | reverse complement strand
GGTTGCTTTAACGTCTACCAATGGGAAGCCTGCAAGGACACCATTCTTCATGGATTCTTCAATACCTTGCTGAGCAGGCCCAATATATTCTCTTGGTACGGAACCGCCGACGATCTTGCTTTCGAACTGGTTACCGGAACCTGCTTCAAGTGGTTCGAACTCAACCCATACGTGACCGTATTGACCACGACCACCGGATTGGCGAACAAATTTACCTTCAACGCGAGCCGGAGCTTTGAACGTTTCACGGTAAGCAACTTGAGGTTTACCTACGTTGGTCTCAACCTTGAATTCACGGCGCATCCGGTCGATGATGATATCCAGGTGAAGCTCACCCATACCAGCAAGGATCGTTTGACCCGTTTCTTCGTCTGTATGAGCACGGAGCGTAGGATCTTCTTCCGTCAATTTACCGAGAGCAACGCCCATTTTGTCTTGGTCGGCTTTCGTTTTAGGCTCAACCGCGATTTCGATAACCGGATCAGGGAAGTTCATGGATTCGAGAATAACCGGAGCCTTCTCATCACACAGTGTATCACCTGTACCCGTATCTTTCAAACCAACGGCTGCCGCGATATCACCTGAATAAACTTCAGTGATTTCTTTACGGCTGTTAGCGTGCATTTGCAGAATACGTCCGATCCGCTCACGTTTGTTTTTCGTTGCATTCAGCACATACGAACCGGATTGCAAAATACCGGAGTACACGCGGAAGAACGTCAATTTACCCACGTAAGGGTCAGTCATGATTTTAAATGCCAAAGCTGAAAACGGCTCTTCGTCAGAAGAGTGACGTGCCACTTCCGTACCATCTTCCAAGTGACCTTGGATACTTGGTACGTCAATTGGCGCTGGCAAGTAATCAATTACAGCATCCAGCATAAGCTGAATACCTTTGTTGCGATAAGAAGATCCGCAAACAACAGGGAAGATTTTAACGTCGACAACGCCCTTACGGAGAGCTGCCTTTAATTCCTCGATTGTAATTTCTTCACCTTCGAGGTATTTCATCGTCAAATCTTCGTCCAGTTCAGCAACCTTCTCGATCAATTCTGCACGAAGCTCTTCAACTTGGGCTGTAAACTCAGCTGGAATTTCAGTCTCTTCGATGTTTTGGCCCAAATCGTCTTTGTACATATACGCTTTTTGAGTGACGATATCGATAATACCGATAAAATCACTTTCCGCACCGATTGGCAATTGGATAGCAACTGCATTCGCTTGCAGACGTTCGCGCATATCTTTAACAACGTTCAGGTAATCAGCACCGATAATATCCATCTTATTTACATAAGCGATACGAGGAACGCTGTACTTGTCAGCCTGTCTCCAAACGGTTTCAGACTGAGGTTCTACGCCTTCCTTCGCACTGAACACGCCTACTGCCCCGTCCAATACACGAAGGGAACGTTCAACTTCTACTGTGAAGTCAACGTGACCCGGGGTATCGATGATATTTACGCGGTGACCTTTCCATTGAGCGGTCGTCGCAGCGGACGTAATCGTGATTCCGCGCTCCTGTTCTTGCTCCATCCAGTCCATTGTCGCAGCACCCTCGTGAACTTCACCGATTTTGTGCGTAATGCCTGTGTAGAACAAAATACGTTCCGTCGTGGTTGTCTTACCGGCGTCAATATGCGCCATGATCCCGATGTTACGTGTATTTTTCAAGGAGAACTCTCTTGCCATAGATCTGTCTCCCTTCAAAATAGTATTTTATAAAGTGAAACCGAATCCTACCAGCGGTAGTGTGCGAACGCTTTGTTCGCTTCGGCCATTTTGTGCGTATCTTCGCGTTTCTTAACGGAAGCGCCTGTGTTGTTGGATGCGTCGATGATCTCAGCAGCCAAACGCTCTTCCATTGTTTTCTCACCGCGGTTGCGGGAGTAGTTCACGAGCCAACGTAATCCCAAGGATGTACGTCTTTCTGGCTTAACTTCGATAGGCACTTGGTAGTTAGCACCGCCCACACGACGTGCTTTAACTTCCAATACAGGCATAATGTTCTTAATTGCTGCTTCAAATACTTCCATCGGGTCATTACCCGTACGTTCTTGAATCAGGTTGAACGCGTTATACAGAATGCTTTGAGCAACCCCACGTTTACCGTCGAGCATGATGCGGTTGATCAAACGAGTAACAAGCTTGCTGTTATACACCGGATCTGGCAACACATCTCTCTTCGTAACTGGACCTTTGCGTGGCATAGTTATCCCCCTTTCAATATTAATCCAAACCTCTTGAAGGTTCAGTAAGCTGACTTAATCAACTTAGGATTTTTTTGCTTTTGGACGTTTAGCACCGTATTTCGAACGAGCTTGCATCCGGTTGTTAACACCAGCGGTGTCCAAAGCTCCACGTACGATATGATAACGTACCCCTGGAAGGTCCTTGACCCGGCCGCCACGAATCAAAACAACGCTGTGCTCTTGCAAGTTATGACCGATCCCTGGAATGTAAGCTGTCACCTCTACACGGTTCGTCAAACGAACACGGGCATATTTACGAAGTGCGGAGTTTGGTTTCTTAGGTGTCATAGTACCTACACGAGTGCACACTCCACGTTTTTGCGGGGAGCTCAGTTCAGTTGCCTCACGCTTCAGAGCGTTGAACCCTCTTTGCAATGCTGGCGACTTCGATTTGTACACTTTGTCTTGACGTCCTTTACGGACTAATTGGTTAATTGTTGGCATGTTGTTGCCACCCCCTTCCTCAATTCTCATGATTCTTTACAAACCATTTTTTAAGCCCACAGACCCAGGCGGTTCATAAAAGAACAAATGAAAAGTTTTTGCCGGAGGGATAACCCCATTTAGCAAAAACATTCCTATCAACTATTGTCTCACAATCGCAGCCATTGCAGCTCCAACTTCAATCCCGCAGGCTTTGCCGAGATCGGTCATCGTATCAACCAGTGTAACTTTGACGTTTCGCTGATTACATAAAGCAATGATCTTTGAGGTAAGACGCGGATCTGCATCTTCAGCCACATATACTTCGTCGGCTCGTCCAAGTTCCACCATTCGCATGGTTTGCTTGGTGCCGATTTTGACATGAGCGTCCTGTAGGCCTTTATCATTAGACATAATTACCGTCCTCCAAAGTACAGGGAATATCCGTACTCACGCACTTTGATATATTAGCATTCCAGCTAGGCGATGTCAAGCAGTTATTTGAGAGGTTTTAGCCTAAAAGCTGAATCTCCCTAATTAAAGAAATAGGTTCAAGCAAAATAATGGAGCGGGACGGAAGTTTATCCGGCCCGCGCCCTATTGTCTAACAAATTATTCTACGGAGACTGGCTCCAGACTTTCTTCTACCGAATCGTCGCCTGCCGACTCTTCAAACTGAACACTCCGGTAACGGTTCATCCCTGTACCTGCAGGAATCAGTTTACCGATAATGACGTTCTCTTTCAGGCCGAGGAGTTTATCCACTTTGCCCTTGATCGCGGCATCGGTGAGCACCCGTGTCGTTTCCTGGAAGGAAGCGGCGGACAGGAAAGAATCCGTTTCAAGCGATGCTTTGGTAATCCCGAGCAGGACCGGCTTAGCCACTGCTGGCTCTTGACCGGACAGGATCGCATCCTTATTGGCTACTTCATATTCATACAGATCGACGAAAGATCCCGGCAGAAGCGGCGTATCTCCGGCATCTACGATGCGGATTTTACGCAGCATTTGTCTGACCATAACTTCGATGTGTTTGTCGTTGATTTCTACGCCCTGGTTCCGGTAAACGCGCTGAACTTCCTGAAGGATATAGTTCTGCACGCCGCGGATTCCCTTGATGCGCAAAATTTCTTTCGGGTCAATGGAACCGTCGGTCAACTCGTCGCCCGCTTCAATTTCCTGTCCTTCGCTTACGCGCAGACGGGAACCGTAGGTAACGGAGTAAACTTTCGTTTCCGCTTCGCCTTGTACCTCGATTTCGCGACGATCCTTGGCTTCACGGATTTCCTTGATAACGCCGTCGATTTCACTGATCGTGGCTTGACCTTTTGGATTCCGGGCTTCAAAGAGCTCCTGAATACGCGGCAAACCTTGCGTGATATCGTCACCCGCAACGCCCCCGGTATGGAACGTACGCATGGTGAGCTGTGTTCCCGGTTCACCGATGGATTGGGCGGCGATAATGCCGACCGCTTCACCGATTTCCACATGCTTGCCTGTAGCAAGGTTACGGCCATAGCACTTCTTACATACGCCATGGCGTGCGCGACAGCTGAGCACGGAACGGATTTGCAGTTTTGCGACACCAGCATCGACAATTTCATGCGCTTTGTCGGAATCGATCAATTCATTGCGGTGGATGATAATTTCACCCGTTTTCGGATGCTTAATCGTTTCGAAGACATAACGTCCTTCGATCCGATCAT
>DJTQ01000402.1 GCA_002439285.1 Paenibacillaceae bacterium UBA6304 | reverse complement strand
TCCGATCTCCGCCCTGCTGGCGGGGGCGGGGCTCCTGCTGTTGCTCGCGCTGGGCGCGGGCCTCGTCTTCGGCGGCACCACAGTGCCGCTGCATGACGTCTGGGCCGCCCTGACGGGCGAGGCCAGCAAGATCACCCGGTATATGGTGATCGAGACCCGCCTGCCCCGTCTGCTGGTGGCGGCCCTTGCCGGCGCCTCGCTCGCCGCGAGCGGCACGCTGCTGCAGGGCGTCGTGCGCAACCCGCTCGCCGATCCTTCGGTCATCGGCGTCACGTCCGGCGCCGGGCTCGGCGCGCTCATCTTCCTGATTCTGCTGCCGCAGCTACCGAGCTCGTTCGTGCCGGTCGCCGCCTTCTTGGGCGCCATCGCTGCGGCGCTCGTGATCTTCGCGATCAGCCGCAAAGGCGGCATGCAGCCCGCGAAGGTCGCGCTGATCGGGATGGCCGTCTCGGCCTTCGGCTCGGCCGGCATCCAGGCGCTCGTCGTCAAGGCGCAGCTACGCGTCGCCTCGGCGCTCACCTGGCTGTCGGGCAGCACGTATGCCCGCGGCTGGGACGACCTCGGCTGGCTGTTCGCCTGGCCGCTCGTGCTGCTGCCGCTCGCCTGGTGGCTGGCCCGCCGTCTCGACCTGCTCGCCCTTGGCGACGCCTCGGCGATCAATCTCGGCGTCTCCGCCGAGCGCACACGCATGCTCGGCGGCCTGCTTGGCGCGGCGCTCGCGGCTTCGGCCGTTGCGACGGTAGGCACCGTCGGCTTCGTCGGCCTGCTGGCGCCGCATGCGGCCCGGCTGCTCGTGCCGAACGCGAACCGCAAGCTAACGGTGCTCTCGGCCCTGCTCGGGGCCGTATTCCTGGTGCTTGCGGACATCGTCGGCCGAGTGCTGCTCGCGCCGAAGGAGATCCCGTCCGGCTTGGTCGTGGCTCTGCTCGGCGCGCCGTACTTCCTATGGCTGATGCGGACTGCCGGAGCGCGGTCCGCTTCCTCCAAATAACATGAGAACCGATCGGCAGAAGCCGGTCGGTTTTTTGAGCTTAGGTTGAAATTACAATCACCTCAATTTTCAAGTCATGAGATCGGACCAAGATAGAAATAATAATAGACCTGATCAAATGACCAAACTTGCGAATGGCGAAGCTTGATGTGTACCCCAGAAGGACAAATCAATAAAATGTCCGTTCAAAAGGCGGACAAACGGGAACACCCTCAGCCAGCCCGAAATAATATTTAAAATTGTGAATACTTTTCAAAAGACAGATTTTGCACTTGCAATGTGAAAAATGTCACACTATAATAGAACTATCAGGTGAACAAATTCACAAATTCATAAACTTGTAAGTAATAAATTTCACAAATAAAACCCCGAATATAACAAAAAGATGACAAGGGGAACTTAGGAGGAAGAAATCATGAAAGTAGCAGTTATCGGTTGTACCCACGCAGGAACAGCAGCCATTGTAAATACAGCCAAGCTTTATCCGGATGCGGAAATTACGGTTTATGAGCGGAATGACAACATCTCCTTCCTGTCGTGTGGCATTGCCTTATATGTCGGCGGTATGGTGAAGGACCCGCAAGGCTTGTTCTATTCGTCGCCGGCACAACTCGCTGAACTGGGCGTGAATACGAAAATGCGGCACGAGGTGACCGCGATTGATACAGCGGCTAAAACGTTGCAGGCCCGCAATCTGGAGACCGGCGAAGAGTTGGTCGATACGTTCGACAAGCTGATCATGACGACGGGATCGTGGCCGATCATACCGAAGTTCGAAGGCATCGAGTTGGAGAATATTCTGCTCTCGAAAAACTTCAACCATTCGAACACGATCATCGAAAAATCGGAGCAAGCGAAAAACATCGTCGTTGTAGGCGCGGGCTATATCGGCGTCGAGTTGGTCGAAGCCTTTCAATTGAACGGCAAGCAGGTGACCTTGATCGATGCGGAAGAGCGCATTTTGAGCAAGTATCTGGATGCCGAATACACGGATAAAATCGAGGAGTCGCTAGTCGAACATGGTATTACTCTTGCCTTAGGTGAAAAGGTTACGAAATTCACAGGTGAGCAGGGGAAAGTAACTCAGGTCGTTACCGACCGGGGTCAGTACGATGCGGATCTGGTTATTATGTGCATCGGATTCCGCCCGAATACGGAACTGCTGAAGGGTCAAGTGGATATGCTCGGGAATGGTGCAATTCTTGTGGATGAGTACATGCGGACCAGTACGCCGGATGTGTATGCGGCAGGCGACAGCTGTGCGGTCTTCTACAATCCGACGAAGAAGCATGCTTACATTCCGCTCGCAACCAATGCTGTCCGGATGGGAACCTTGGTCGCCCGCAACCTGGTGGCTCCAACCGTCAAATATATGGGGACCCAGGGCACATCGGGTATCAAAATCTACGAGGACAATATTGCGGGAACCGGGATGACGGAAATCGCCGCAAAGGATGCAGGCATCGAAGCGGATGCAGTTATGATTACCGACAACTACCGGCCTGAATTTATGCCGACCCATGAGCCGGTTATGCTGAAGGTCGTTTATGAAAAAGAAACTCGTCGCATTCTCGGTGCACAGATCATGTCGAAGGTTGATTTGACACAGTCGATCAATACGATTTCGGTTTGTATCCAAAACGGCATGAAGATGGAAGAGCTGGCGTTCGTCGACTTCTTCTTCCAGCCGCATTACAACAAGCCTTGGAACTTCTTGAACAGCGCTGGATTGGGTGCGTTGCCGGAAGTGCCGGCAAGAGAAACCGTTCAAGCTTAATATCAAATCGGATAAGAATAAGATCGGGCTAACGACCCGGTAGATATTCTTGGCCGCCAGCAGAATGCATCCCCATTCTGCTGGCGGCATTTTTTTGTTGAAAGTGTAATTTTTTGTGAAATAATTCACTTTATAATGCGTTGTCGTGACTTATGTTACTTAAAGGACTGGTCTACCCAAGTACAATAAAGACGGATAGGGGAATTACAAACAAAGTCCTAAAGGAGAATGAATCATGGCTTACAATAAACCGGATCAAATTGCGAAAGTGACGGTCGAAATGGGCATTAAGAAGGCGCACAATCCGTTGCTGACGGTTTTGATTCTCGGGTTTTTGGGCGGGGCCTTTATCGCCCTTGGTTTTTTGCTTGATATTCGCGTTATTGCCGGCGCTCCGGAAGAATGGGGAAGCATATCTACTTTCATCGGTGCCGCCGTGTTCCCGATCGGTCTGATCCTGGTCCTCCTCGCTGGCGGCGAGCTGCTGACAGGTAATATGATGGCAGTACCGTTATCACGGATGGCGAAGCGGATTACGACGGGCGAGATGTGCAAGAACCTGGTACTTATTACGATTAGTAATTTCGTAGGTGCGCTGTTTGTTGCTTACTTTTTCGGACATGTCGTCGGATTGACCTCCAGCGGCGTTTATTTGGATAAACTTGTCGATATGGCTGGTCATAAGCTGGATGACAGCTTTATGCAAGCCTTTGTCTCCGGGATCGGTTGTAACTGGCTCGTTGCCCTTGCCGTATGGCTCTCTTACGGTGCGGACAATATGAGCGGAAAGATTCTCGGCATCTGGTTCCCGACGATGGCGTTTGTCGCAATCGGGTTCCAGCACGTGGTCGCAAATATGTTCCTGATTCCTGCCGCTATATTTGAAGGTTACTTCTCGTGGGGAGATTACTTCCGGAATTTTGTGCCGGTATGGTTGGGAAATCTCGTAGGCGGCGCAATGTTTGTGGGCGGGGCTTACTGGATGGCTTATTTAAAAGACAAAGGCACAAAGATCCCTTCACCGGAGAAATCGGTAGGTCCGGCTGCTTCAGGCACGGTTGCTACGACTAACGTCCGGGCTAACGCTTCAGCTAGTGCTCATATTAGCACTCAGAACAATGCTCCGGCTGCGTCTTCCGGTCCGGCGCTCTTCCCTTAAGCCGGCTGGCTTATGGGGGTTGTTTCATAAGTTTGCTACTCCGCTTGTTATAAAGCGGTGCAAGGGCTGCACTTCGTTTACGAAGGCAGTCTTTTTTTGCATATCCGGCGTTTGTCGGGAAGGACAGTTTTCTATGTTCTCTGTGTTGCTCTGTGTTGCCTCTCCAAACGAACCAAATTACGATGTTGAGCTTGGAGAAGCGTCATCGTCCTATCGTCATCATCTTATCTGTAGACAGGGGCGGGGCTTTTTTCTACAATTACTTAGACAGGAGGGAGCGTATCATGATCCACGAAGAGAACGGAATATTTCCCGCGGTGTGTCCGCTTGATTGCCCGGATACCTGCGGTCTATTGCTACATAAAGAGAATGGAAAGATCGTGAAGGTGACGGGGAACCCCGAGCATCCGATTACGCAGGGAGCCATTTGTAATAAAGTACGGAATATGGCCGAACGGGTCTACCATCCGGAGCGGGTGTTATATCCCTTGAAGCGCATTGGCGCAAAGGGCGAAGGAAAATTCGAACGGATAACCTGGGAGGAAGCCATAGCGGAAATCGCAGGGCGGTTTAAGGAACAGATTCGGGAGCAGGGGCCAGAAGCTATTTTACCGTATAATTTCTATGGAAATATGGGGATTCTTAGCGTTGAAGGAATGGATAAGCGGTTCTTCAACAGGCTGGGAGCGTCCAAACTGCAACGGGCGATTTGCACCGCAGCGGGGAATGTCGGCTGGAGCTACACGATGGGATTTGGCGGAGGCATCAGCCCCGAGTCCACGGTACAATCCAAGCTGATTATTGTATGGGGCGGCAATCTTGTCAGCACGAATATGCATCAGGTCGCTTTGATCGAGAAGGCCCGAAAGCAGGGAGCCAAGCTGGTGGTCATCGATGTTCATCGCAACCGCACCGGCCAAAGAGCGGACTGGTTTATCCCGCTTTATCCTGGAACGGACAGTGCGCTGGCGTTAGGTATGATGCATGTGCTGTTTGCGCGGGGAATGGTGAATGAGGAATTCTTGAAGCAATATACCGTAGGCCACGAGGAGCTACGTGAACACGTAAAAACCTATACGCTGGAGCGAGTATCGGCAATTACAGGGGTTCCGGCCGGAGATATCGAGGCCCTCGCGATCATGTATGCAGGAACATCGCCGGCATACATTCACATGGGTAACGGGCTTCAGCACCACGATAACGGCGGGATGGCAATCCGTACGATCAGCTGTCTGCCGGCGCTGACCGGCCAGTGGCTCGTCCCGGGAGGCGGAGCGTTCAAGTCGAACGGCGCTTACGTCAACATGAATTCGGAGGCGTTGGAACGCCCGGAATTAAGACCGGACGATGATGTCCGTACGATCAACATGAACCAGATCGGGGAGGCGCTGCTCACCCTTGATCCGCCGATTCGTTCCTTGTTTGTGTACTGCTCGAATCCCGCCGTGGTGGCACCGGATACGGGCAAGGTCGAACAGGGCTTGCGCAGAGAAGACCTGTTCACGGTAGTCCATGATTTATTCCTGACCGATACGGCCCAATATGCGGATATCGTTCTGCCGGCGACTTCCACCTTTGAGAATACGGATTTGTACAGTTCCTACTGGCATCATTATGTTCAGCTCCAGGAACCGGTCATTCTGGTTAGGGGCGAGAGCAAGAGCAATGTGGAAGTGTTCCGGCTGCTGGCCGCGGCCATGGGCTTCGAAGAAGAGGCCTTCTTGGATTCAGAGGAGGATATGATCCGGCAAGCTCTGGATTATCCGGACAATCCTTATCTGGAGGGGATTTCTCTGGAAGGCCTACGGGAAGAGCGATTCATAAAGCTGAACATGGAGCATCAGGCGCATTACCTGGATAACCTGTCGACACCATCGGGCAAGATCGAGCTTTATTCGGCCCAAATGACGGAGGCCGGGCTCCCGCCGCTGCCGACCTATATCCCGCTTCATGAGGGATTCGACGGAGAGAATCGTCCCGGAGAGGATGCTCCATATCCACTG
>DJTQ01000117.1 GCA_002439285.1 Paenibacillaceae bacterium UBA6304 | reverse complement strand
GCAAAGCAGGATCATGCAGTACTCCATAGGGTCCGCCCTGGGCCTCCATTGCCCGAAGCAGTCTGTTCCGGAACACGCCGCGCTCCAGATGGACCTTCAACACATGTTTCACATTCACCGACATAACAGCAATGCCTCCCCTGGTTGGCCTCTTGCTCAATCAAAGCTCTATCCGCTTTTGTATGCCTGAAAATAAACAAAAAGAGGGCAGCCGCCCTCGACGACGACGCCCCTGCCGCATATAGTAGACCATAACTACGTATTCAAAATTGCCGGGAAGGTAACAACAGCCACAGCCTCTTACAATTCGTCGTCGAGGAGGTCCGGATCCAGATCTTCGTAATCGCCGAGCTCGGATCCAAAATCAAAATCTTTGTCTCCGTCCTCGCCGCCTGGCACGACAAGAACATTCAACTTCGTTTCGGCCACCAATTCAACAGCGAATTCCCGCTCCACGCGAATCGCCACCCGGCCGTCACCGGATACGCTTGCTTCCACGGTGCTTGGTTCCTGCGTTGCCTCCGCAGTAACCTCCACCGTTGAGGTGCGGTGCCTGGAATCGAGATAGCTCAGCGGCACATTTTCTACATAGGATACCGTCTCTTTGGCTACTTCTGTCTGCGAGTTTTTGTCGTAGGAATACCAGATGTTGATATCGTAAGTACCAATAACTTCAATTCCGTCTCCGGCTGCAACCGCTTCGTACTGGTGGTTGATAATCCAAGCTCCCAGTATGCTCGACGGCTTATGAGGCGGAGTCACGGTATGTGTTACGGTAGAGAACTTACGACCTTTTCCGCAGATCGCTTTCGTGATGATCTCTCTACTTTGATATTTCGATGACATGATTTAAACCTCCTCCATACATCATTCATTACATATGTATGCAGGAACTGGGCGAATGTTGAATAGCCCGTGATAAATAAATATGTACGAGTGAAAAAAAGACCGTCCCTAAAGGAACGGCTTCTTATTTTTCATATTATTTCAGTACAAATTCAGCCAGAATACTCTGCAATTCATAAATATTTAGATTCTTGTTGAACTGCTTCTGAATCGGCGCCGGGTTGCCCGATACCCAGAATTTGAGTTCCGCATCCAGATCGAAGTGTCCGGAAGTCTCGATGCTGAAGTGGGTTATGCTCTTGTACGGGTAGGAATGATATTCTACCTTTTTGCCAGTCATCCCTTGCTTATCAACCATAATCAGCCGTTTATCCGTGAAAATAAACATATCTCGGATCAATTTATAAGCCTTATGAACCCTTTCAGAAGAACTTAACAAGTGCGAATATTCCTTCTGTATTTCTGCTGCACTGATTTCAGAGGCATTTCCCATCAATCCATCCAAAAAAGCCATATAACCGCTCCCCTCCCCTAATAAGTTCAATCCAGTTTATCAAGGCGTGGGAAAATTATACTATGAGAAAATATATATTTTTCAGACTTGTTCCTTCTCCGTTTGTTTCTTTCCTTGCAATTTGAGTGAAGCCGGCGCTTTATCCTTCTTCGCGATACTCAGGTAATTGGACAACTCCCGGCAAAGTTGAAGGATTGCGGAGCGCATTTCGAACTCTTCCCGGGTCGATGGCAGCTCCATTCGTTTGAACTCCTGTTCCAAATCGGCCAGCATGTACTCGGTCTGACCTGTGTATCCTTCACTGCTTACATCCTCACTAAGACGATCGAACAAGTGAGCGGTTATTTCGCCCTGCGGCATCCGTTGATAAACACGGGCGATCAGCTCCAGCATGCTTTCTATACGGCCGAGCTGCTCTTTTCGCATATAAAAATATACGGACCACGTGTCGCTCGGCGATATGAGTTGGTTCTCCAGAGCACGTTTGGCCGAAGTCAGACCGCTGTCCACGAGTTTTCCCGCTTCGATTAATTCTTTTCCATCCCACAAATGGTACGGATCGCGAAGCGACTCGGCGATATGGCTGAAAATAACTGAGAACAGCCCGTCCACCTGACGGCGGATCTCCAGCAACTTGTCTTCCGCTTTGGGCATGTACGCCAGATTCACGACCATAGCCGCGCCCAATCCAATCACCAGCAGCTCGATTTGGGTCAGCATAATCCCGAAACTGAGCTCTTCCCCGCCGAATACGCGAAATACCACGACCGAGCTGGTCACAATCCCCTCTTTGAAATGCGCTCTCGTAATCAACGGGAAGGCAATCAAAATATATACAACAAGCACCCATATATGGAATCCAAACAAATAAAATAGAACGAACGCAAGAATCAGACCTAATACCGAAGCAAAAAACCGGGAAGAAACGGTGACGATGCTACGTTTTCGGGTAACGTCCACACCAAGAATCGCGAGCAATCCCGCAGACAGAGCCCCCGGAACACCAGCCGTATCCGCAATAATTATCGCCAGTAATGTGGCGATTGCCGTTTTTATAACCCTGAATCCCATGAAACCACCTTGCCCTTTACGTCAAAAAGTGAAAAGTCTTAATATGTATCGTACTTGATTTCACGTTCTCGTACAATGAGTTGTCTGTATAGTGAATCTACCTGCCAACCTGTCTTAAGAACATTTGTATAGGCAAGAATTAATCAATTGATGGATATGTTGGGGCGAAAATTATGCGTACGGAGTATCGGTTAGTTGAGTTGGCGCGTTCGGCGGTTTGTGCGTATGTTGAGAGGTGAATTGAATGGCTTGCTGTTTGCGAAACGTGGGTGGACATTTGGTTAATGACGAGTTGAAGCGTTCGTTGGGAGGGAGAGTAAAATGCCCGTGGTTTGTGACACGTGGGTGTTCACATTTGCTTACTGGCGATTGATGCGTTCGTTGGAATGGAGAGTGAAATGTCCGTGGTTTGTGACACGTGGGTTAACACATTTGCTTAATGGCGTTGGTGCGTTCGTTGGGAGGTGGAGTGAAATGTTCGTGGTTTGAGACACATGGGATTGCAAATTTGGTTACTGGCGGTTGATGCATTCGTTGAGAGGCGGATCAGTGGGCTCGTAGTTTGCGAAACGTGAGTTTGCACATTTGTTTATGGCAGTTTGCCGCATTCGTCTGGATTTGGATTCAGTTGGTGAGCTGGCGTGCCAGTTTAGGTTTTGAGCATATGTGCGTATGCTAAAGTACCTTGGAGGATGTTAGAGGAGTGTTAGAGGAGTGTTAGAGGACTTTTAGAGGAGTCATAGACCAATCCATTGGAAATATCCAGTGAGATAACGCTGCTTATGGCATCAACGAGGATTTGATTGGATATTTCCAATTAAATCGAGACGATTTTAGGTTTTTCGGTAATTAGTCGCTATTATAATTGGAAATTTCCAATGAAACAGCTAGAATGACTCAAATACCCGTTTTTTCATTGGAAATTACCAATGAGCGAGAATTCGAAAGGCCTGGTTCGAGCAATCCCATCCACGAAACTCAATTCTGCTCAAGAACACTCCTTTTTAACGGGTATTTGCTAATCACAGCACCTAACCGCCGAGGCCAAGGCCCCGGCGGCTTTTATTGAAAAAGGAACGCTACTTCGTATCAAGTAGTTACAGTTCCTTGAATAGTTACCTCCCCTTAAGCAGCTTACGCTCCACATATACGACCAGTTGATACATCCCGGTGGCTACGACGGCGATAATGACCAGACTGGATAGCACTAAGGTGAAGTTAAACACTTGAAATCCATAGACGATTAAGTAGCCAAGTCCGATCTTGGCGACGAGGAACTCGCCGACAATGACTCCGACCCAGGCCATGCCGACGTTGACCTTCAAGGTGGACACTATAGCAGGAAACGAAGCCGGAAGGATCGCTTTGACAAAAACATCGCGGCGGTTGCCTCCGAACGTACGGATCACCTTAATCAGGTTGCTGTCAACTTCATTAAAGCTGTTAAACACCACTAGTGTCGTGACGATAACGGTGATCGATAGCGTCGTTACCACGATTGCGGTAAAGCCCGCGCCAAACAAGACGATAAAGATCGGGCCGAGCGCGACTTTCGGCATACTGTTGAATACCACCATGTA
>DJTQ01000323.1:2334-6657 GCA_002439285.1 Paenibacillaceae bacterium UBA6304 | reverse complement strand
CCGGTTTCCTTACCTGCGCTCCGCAGAAGGAACTGCTGATTTACCGCTTTTTGCGGCTTGGTTTTGCGCATGGTCGGGCGGTTATGGATATGCTTACGGATGACACGGTCCATCAGCTTAAGAAGGCGGTAAGAAATTTGAAGACCGAAAGCCATGCTCTAATGGGGTTTGTGCGTTTTTCCGTATACGGCGATGTGCTGGTGGCCATAGTCGAGCCGAGAAATCGGGTGCTGCCGATGCTGGCCCCTCATTTTTGCGATCGCTACCGAAACGAATCTTTTATGATTTATGATAAGACCCACGGACAGGCGCTTGTGCATCGGCCGGAAGCGGTGAAGCATGAAAGGATCTCTCTAGTGGAAATGGATGAGCTGATTTTGCCGGAGGCGAGCGAACAAGAGCAGACATACCGCCGATTATGGAAACAGTTCTACAGCACGGTGGCCATCAGGGAGAGAATGAATCCCCGTGCCCGGATGGGCCATATGCCCAAACGTTATTGGACCCAATTAACCGAGATGCAATAAGGAGCCTGTGGTTTTCGATTTTTTGATACAATGGAGAGAAAGGTCTATATTTTCGGGAGGAATCATGGAAAGTGCATCCGAGTCATCTCAGCAATCTAAGTTAATGACGAATTTACATCCTGAACGATATATATATCCTTTCGCTTGCCATGAGAATGATCGGGAACTGTGCCGCATGGAGTTTCGTGCCTTGTTCGGGCAAGAGCCGGGGCCGATTTCATACATCGATAGTGATGTAGTGATTGCGCCGGAACGGAGTCCGTTTATTTCGATGCGGATCGACGTCCTGTTCGCCGGAGCGGAACTTGAGGATATCATTTCTAAAGCCGGAGCAATCCAGCTTGACGGGAATACTTTTAAAGTGCTGTATATTAAAAACGGACTGAAACGGAGCTATGAGGAACAACGGCAATTGGAGCGGCAAGTGGGCGCACATATTCGGGGAACCGCTGAAATGCGTTGCCCTGATATTACGTTCGGCTTGCTTTCTTTTGAGGGGGGTTGGCTGCTGGGTATCTGCCGCATGGCGGATCCGTCATGGCATCAGCACAGGCATAAGCCGCAAAATTACTCCACCGGATTATCCTCATCGCTGGCTCGATCCCTTGTCAATATCGCCGTTCCTGACCCGACAGGAGTCAGGATGATTGATCCCTGCTGCGGGATGGGCAATGTATTGATCGAAGCGCTCTCCATGGGAATTGATATCTGCGGAAGGGATTTAAACCCGCTGGCCATTAAAGGGGCCAGGACGAACTTGGCGCATTTCGGATATGATCCCTTTGGACTTGTATCTATCGGTGATATGAGGGAAGTAAGCGGTCATTACCAGGCGGCGATTCTGGATATGCCCTATAATCTTTGCTCAGTGCTTCCGCAAGATGATAAACAATCTATGCTGGCCAGCTTGCGGAGATTTAGCGATAACGCTGTAGTCATCTCTACGGAAGAGATCGAGAGTGATTTGCTGGCATGCGGCTTCAAGATTAAAGACTACGGTCGGGTAGCAAAAGGTTCATTTTGTCGGAATGTATGGTTATGTCAATTATAGTACAAGTGAATAAATAATTAACATTTAATGTTAAGTTTAATGAGATTTTTGTGATTGCGAAGAATATAATGTAATATTTTTACGAAAAACCTCTTTTTAAGTCTGAATATCCGCTCTATAATGTAAGGTAATCTTACATAAGGAGTGGGTGTCATGAATTATGATCGTAGAGTAGAAAAAAACATAAGCTTGCTAGGTATAGGTACGGCTACCTTGTTATTTGTGGCGGCTTTGTTGTTAGGGATTGCCTGGTACATTCCTTTGCTGGCCTTGGTTTCCGTTCTCTGTTTTGTGATACTCTCTCTGGCTATTCCGAAATTTAGGCGTGAAGGACCAGAAAGTTCCGGTTTATTTCCCCCAGCTTATTCGCCGGAACTTGATCAAGAAACTCCGCCGGAAACCCAATGGGTGGCTATGGTAAATGAATCCCGGGTTGCAGCCGATAGGCTGCAGGCTGCTGTTGAAGAAGTGAATGAGAGTATCGGGGAGCTTCAGTATTTGTCCAACGTTTCCTCGGTTGAAGATATGAAGTTAAAGACCAGCGGTGAGCGCTCTCTGGAACAAGTACAGGAGAGCCTGGCTGCGATGCAGGAAGTTGCTTCATCCGCATTCCGGATTCAGGAGGCTGCGGAACAGTTACGTCACCGCAGTGAGAGGACACAGTTGGAAGCCTCAAGGATGTCTGAGGCGCTCGTAGCTGCGGATGGTACGATCCGCTCTTTGGCGGAATCACAGCAATCCATTGCCGGCCCTATGAATGATCTTGAGGCTAATACCCGTAAGCTTGGGGCGCTATACCGTGAGCTTGAGGGGATATCCGGCGAAGTGTTACTGCTGGCTCTAAACGCCTCTATCGAAGCAGCCAGGCTTGGTGAGCAGGGCAAAGGCTTCGATGTGGTGGCGATGCGGATGCGGCAGCTCTCAGAGCAGAGCAGTAAGGCTATCGGCAGCTCCGCTCCCTTGTTCCGGCAAATCGTAGAGGAGGTGGACCGGGTCAAGGAGACGCTGCGCGAAGGAAGGGATTCTGCATTGGACGGCATGGAGTTATTGAAATCCATGGGGAAAGACATTCTTTTTATTTCCGATGAAGTGGCTTCAATCAACGAACACGTGGCGGAGACAGGGAGACGCAGTAGGGAACAGACGGAGATGACACGAAATATGGAACACATGATGAATGATGTTCATTCCGGATTAAACCGCAGCATTTCCCATGTGGAAGGTGCCTTATCCCGCATGGAATCCCAAAGAATACATATCGGCAAGTTGCAATCGGTGGCCGGCGGATTGCATCGGGCGCAAGCCGAACTGATCACGTCGCTTGATGCGGTCCGGATCGGTTCTTCCGGTAGTGAGGAGTCGGAAGAACAGCGGATTGCGGTCCGGGAACTCGGATGGGCATACGCCAATAAGCTGCAGGAGACGGTACAAACCGAGCAAATCATAGGGATGCTGGAGGCGGGACATCGGGCTGCTCTGGAGCTGCTCTTGTCCCGGGAAGCTGGTTTGGAGGCGGCATGGACTAACCGGATGGACGGTTCGTTTGTCGTTTCGATTCCCGAAGCGGGATTGCTGAATGCCAAGGGACGTGAATGGTTCCGTACTGCAAGGAGCGGTGAGACCGTCATTTCGGAGATTTATGTCTCGGCGATCACGAAGCGGAGATGCATCACATTATCTATCCCCATTATGAAGGGGGATTCCGTCATTGGCGTCTTGGGAGCCGATTTATCCATAGAGGAGTAGGCCAAGCGCTAGGCACGGAAGGAACGGCAGAATGAGCGGTTGAGTTGAGCTCACTATGAAGCTAAGCTTGCCTAGGAGTATTGTAAGTTTCAACCTTTTCCCCTATAATCCAATAGAGAAAGAAAGCCTTGATTCAAGCGAATAGAAGTGCCCGTAGGTCCTGAAGCAAGCCTTTGTCGCAAGCTTCGGGTTAAAAGGGAAGCCGGTGTAAATCCGGCACGGTCCCGCCACTGTGTACAGGGATGAAGCCCATCGATGCCACTGCCATACGCCATAGTATGGTGGGAAGGCGGACTTCATCGCAACCTGATAGTCAGGAGACCTGCCAACGGGAGTTTAGTTTAGACGGTCCTTCGAGGAAAGGATAGCGATCTGCTTAGAACACGGAGCCTGCTCTCCTGCAGGGGTAGTCAAGCCAAGATCTCCGATTAGACTTTGTAGACGTAACCCATCCGCTCAGGATGGGTTTTTCTTAGTGCATAAGGGCTTCGCTAGGGTTAAGGCGTTTCTGAATAAGAAACCCGAAGGAGAGGATCAAATGAAGAAGTGGACTAAGGTTTGGGGAATTTGGCTATTGGCGGCATTGTTGCTTGTAACGGCCGGCTGCGGTACCAATGGTGAGAATAACGCGGCGAAAAACAACAGCAATCATGGAAAGACAGAACAGAGTCAAAATAACGGGGCATCTGCGCCCGAGCAGGAAGAGCTTCATACTACATACCCGCTTACGGTAAAGGACGCTTATGGAACGGAATTTACGTTTGAGTCCGCACCGGGGCGAATCGTATCGTTGGCGCCATCGGAGACGGAAGGCCTGTTCGCCCTCGGTCTGGACGAGCAGGTGGTCGGGGTATCCGATAATGACGATTATCCTGAAGCGGTTAAAGACAAACCTAAAATGGGCGGATTCCAAGTGAATGTTGAGGCTGTAGTTGCGGCTCAACCGGACCTTGTACTTGCTGGTAGCCTGATCGGTGAAGATACGGTCAAGAGCCTGAG
>DJTQ01000323.1:0-2190 GCA_002439285.1 Paenibacillaceae bacterium UBA6304 | reverse complement strand
CGACCTGGGAATGAAAGTCTTCCGCTCCAATCCGAAGACGATCGACGGAGTGATGGAGAATATTCAAATGGTCGGCATAATCACCGATCATCAGCAACAGGCAAACGAAGTAACGGCACAAATGAAAGCCGAAATGGAGCAAGTGACCGAAGCTGTGAAATCTTTGTCCGCTGACCAAAAGAAGAAAGTCTATATCGAATTTTCCCCGGGCTGGACGGTAGGTAAGGGAGAATTCATGGATGAGATGATTAGTGTGGCAGGCGGAGAAAATGTGGCATCCGACATTACCGGCTGGAGCGAAATTAATGAAGAGAATATCATCAAAGCTAATCCGGACGTGATTCTGTATGCCAAAAGCGTCATTGATGAGAATAACCGGACGTTGGCCGAAATTATCAAAGGACGCGGCGGATGGGATCAGATCACGGCGGTGAAGGAACAACGTATTGTGGCTATGGATGACAATTTGCTCAGCCGGCCGGGACCTCGGGTAACCCAAGGTTTGCTTGAAGTGGCTCAAGCGATCTATCCGGATCTGATTCAGCCATGAGGACCAGGCTGGCAGGTTACGGAATCATCGGCCTCGGATTGCTTGTTGTTTCGCTGCTGATCTGTATCGGATTCGGTTCCGTTCACTTGCCGGCCGGGGAAATCGCTCGTATTCTGCTGCACCAGGTGCCCGGGCTCGGGCGGTGGATCCAGCCTGACTGGAGCGTGGCTTCGGAGCAAATCGTGAT
Source organism: Paenibacillaceae bacterium UBA6304 (assembly GCA_002439285.1). GTDB lineage: Bacteria > Bacillota > Bacilli > Paenibacillales > Paenibacillaceae > Fontibacillus. The sequence continues at coordinate 1,453 of DJTQ01000323.1, read as the reverse complement.
GCAGGTTCGCTTGCCGCGAGTCTTGCTCGGCCTGTTGGTGGGAGCATCGCTTGCGGTCGCGGGTTCCGCATTTCAAGGAGTGCTCCGCAACCCGCTCGCCGATCCGTTCACCTTGGGCGTATCATCGGGTTCCGCAGTAGGGGCGGCTGTACTGATCTTTTTCGGATGGCAATTCTCTTTGCTGGGCGTATTTACGCTACCGGTAGTCGCATTCCTGACCGGTGCGGCCACGCTTTGGATCGTGATGTGGCTGGCGAAGGAGAACGGGAAGATTCCGATTGAAAGCCTGATTTTATCGGGTGTGGTGATGCAGTCTTTTCTCGGTGCGGTCGTTTCTTTTCTTACGGCCATGTCAAAAAGAACTGTCAATGAAATATTGTATTGGACAATGGGAAGCCTGAGTCTTCGAGGATGGTCGTATACGGCCATCCTGCTTCCTTATTTATTGCTCGGCGGAATTTTTCTCTGGAGCCGGTCGCGTTCATTGAACCTGCTGGCTTTAGGAGAACGTCAGGCCGCACATTCCGGCCTGAACGTAGAATCGACGAAGCTGGTCGTTCTGCTCGTGGCCACGCTAATGACGGCAGCGGCTGTTTCCGTTTCCGGAGTCATCGGGTTTGTCGGCCTTGTCGTTCCTCATATGATTCGACTGATTACCGGTCCTGATTATCGTCTTATTATTCCGCTATCCGCGCTTGGAGGCGGGATCTTCATGATGTGGAGCGACCTTGCGGCCCGTTCGCTGCTTGCGCCAACGGAAATTCCGCTCGGCGTAATTACGGCTTTTATCGGTGCTCCGTTCTTCGCTTATTTATTGTACAGAAAGAAAAAGGCGAGAGAGAGGGAAATGCGATGATCGAGGTCAATAATGCCGCAAAATCGTATGGCCGTCTCGATGCGCTGAAAGAGATCAATTGGAAGGTTGAGCCCGGTGAATTCTGGGCGGTGATCGGTCCTAACGGCAGCGGAAAGAGCACGCTTCTAAACCTGATTTCCGGGATCGAAGCGCCGGATCAGGGTGAAATTACGCTATTCGGACTCCCCATGCATTCCTTTAGCCGAAAGGCGTTGTCCCGGAAGGTGGCCGTATTACAGCAGGATGGGCTTCCCCCGGTTTCTTTTACCGTACGCGAAGTAATCGAAATGGGACGGTTTCCGTTCCTGGATTGGCGGGGCAGAGAGAAGTGCGGACAAGCGGACAAGCTGATACAGGATATTATGGATAGGCTGGAGCTCGGGGATTTGGCGGATCGTCAACTAGGTAACCTTAGCGGGGGGCAAAGACAGAGGGCCGCTCTCGGAAAAGTAATGGCACAGCAGCCGGAGGTCGTGCTGTTGGACGAACCGACGACTTATCTGGATATTCGGTATCAACAGCAATTTATGGAGCTTGTCGCGGGATGGCAGCGTGCAGAGGGATTGACGGTCATCTCGGTCATGCATGATCTGAATC
>DJTQ01000442.1 GCA_002439285.1 Paenibacillaceae bacterium UBA6304 | reverse complement strand
GGAATGCGGATCGGCGGATCATGGATCGCAGTCTCACGCCGGCGTATGAATTCGGGGGATTGGCCCAGCATGAATACGGGAATGAAATTTAGGAGGAAAACGAAGCCATGCGTGTAAAGTGGAAAATGATGCTGCAACTGCAGTACTACCGTTTATTATTTTTATTCGGACTGAAAAGCGAAGAAATTTATTATATCGGCGGAAGCGAAGCGCTGCCGCCTCCATTGACGCGCGAGGAAGAAGAATATTTGCTGCAGCGGCTGTCGACCGGGGAGGCCGCGATCCGGGCGATGCTGATCGAACGGAATCTCCGGCTAGTGGTCTATATCGCCAGAAAATTCGAGAATACGGGAATCAATATCGAGGACCTCGTCTCGATCGGCACGATCGGGCTTATCAAAGCGGTAAACACCTTTGATCCCGAGAAAAAAATCAAGCTGGCGACCTATGCATCCCGCTGTATTGAAAATGAGATTCTGATGTATCTGCGCCGAAATAGCAAAATCAGGACTGAAGTATCCTTTGATGAACCGCTGAACATTGACTGGGACGGGAATGAACTGCTCCTCTCCGACGTCCTCGGTACGGAGAATGATACGATCTACCGCAACATCGAGGAGCAGGTGGATCGCAAGCTACTGCACAAGGCGCTTGATAAACTTAGCGAGCGGGAGCGAATGATTATGGAGCTTCGCTTTGGCCTTGTCGGCGGTGAAGAAAAGACGCAAAAGGACGTTGCGGATCTCCTTGGAATTTCCCAGTCCTATATTTCGAGACTGGAAAAGCGGATCATCAAGCGGCTTCGCAAGGAATTCAACAAGATGGTGTAGGCGGAGCGGACATGTAGTGAATTCAGGAATAAAAATACAACCCCGGGAGATAATGATCATTAATGTTTCTCCTTGGGAGGTAGACTTGATGACCCGAAACAAAGTCGAGATTTGCGGGGTTGATACCGCAAAATTGCCCGTTCTAACCAATGCGGAAATGCGTGAATTGTTCCACTCTTTGCAGCAGGACCACGTAAGATCAGCCAGAGAGAAGTTAGTGAATGGCAACCTCAGACTCGTACTGAGTGTCATCCAGCGGTTCAATAATCGGGGGGAGTTTGTGGACGACCTGTTTCAAGTCGGGTGCATCGGACTCATGAAAGCCATCGATAATTTTGATTTATCGCAGAATGTCAAATTTTCGACTTATGCAGTGCCGATGATCATCGGGGAAATACGTCGTTATCTTCGTGACAATAACCCGATCCGCGTTTCGCGGAGCCTGCGGGACATCGCTTATAAAGCTCTGCAGATGCGGGATAGCCTGACGAACAAAAATTCGCGGGAACCGACGATTTTTGAAATCTCGGAAGCGCTCGGTCTTCCAAAGGAGGATGTCGTATTCGCGCTCGACGCTATTCAGGATCCGGTATCCTTGTTCGAGCCGATCTACCATGACGGAGGCGATCCTATCTATGTGATGGATCAGATCAGTGACGACAGAAACAAGGACGTCTCCTGGATTGAGGAGATCGCGCTGCGGGAAGCGATGCAGCGGCTGGGACGGCGGGAGAAAATGATCCTGTCGATGCGATTCTTCGAAGGCAAGACTCAGATGGAGGTGGCCGACGAGATCGGCATCTCCCAGGCTCAGGTTTCCAGGCTCGAGAAATCCGCCATCCTACAAATGCAGAAGCATGTGAAGTCGTAAGGCAAATAAAGCAAGCGGTAGGTTTAAGGGACAACCTTAGCCTACCGTTTGCTTATTTTCTCGAAAGAGATGCAAAGGCGAATCAAATCGCCTCTCAAATTATTGGAAAGGCGATATAAATACATAAAGATCAACAAGAGATGATGGAAAGAAGTCAGCATCTTAGCGAATCCGCAAGAGACCCGGAGCAGTCGGAAATGAATATGCCGGAGGAGCAAAATTTAATTCCGGATACGCAAACAAAATCGGGAGAATAAATGCAATGGACCGTCGGGTTATTTACCCGATGGTTTTTTTATTCGGGCGGCAATCATATAGTAAAGGGATAGCATTTGGCAGGCAGGGAGCGATGAAATATGGATAACGTGGTGAGAGCGAGTATGAAAATTTCGGATTTTCAAACGAAGGACGTCATCAATGTCGTGGACGGTAAGCGGCTGGGGCATATCAGCGATCTGGAGTTGGACCTGCGCCAGGGATTGATCGAGGCCATCGTCGTGCCTGCAAATACGAAATTTCTCGGTCTGTTCGGTGGAGGCACCGACCTGATTATTCCCTGGAAAAATATCGTTAAAATCGGTTCGGATGTTGTTCTTGTCAAGATGGAAGAATTGCGGGAATCCCGAAACCAGCCGGCCTATGAGACCACGGTTTATATCGATCGTGACGGAAGAGCGGAGCGCCGCGGGTAAACTCAGGCGTTGAGATATGATAAACTAAGTTAGTAGGACTGCGAAAATGGTATGACGCTTGGATTTTAGAGTTGATTTTACGTGCATCAGGGGGAGATGGATGATGGAGCCGTTTATTTGGAATCCTAGACAGGATATTCCTGAACAATATGAACTGAAGGCATGGCAGGACCTTATGCCGGGATTAAGCGCAGGTTTTACGGGGCGTTCGGGCGGGGCCGGGGAACATCCATACGGCGATTTGAATTTGGCATTTCATGTCGGAGATGACCCGGATGTTGTGCTGGAGAATCGCAGAAGGCTAGCCGGGGCGCTAGGTTTTCCGGCAGAAACGTGGACCTGCGGCGAACAGGTTCATGGAGTGGATGTTGCGGTCGTCAGGGAAGGGGACCGCGGCAAAGGATACCGGGACCGTAGCAGCGCATTTCAAGCAACGGACGGACTCGTCACTAACGTTCCGAATGTGTTGTTGACTTCCTTTTATGCGGATTGCGTCCCGCTTTATTTCTTGGATCCTGTAAACCGTGTCGTTGGCCTTGCCCATGCGGGCTGGAAGGGGACCGTGGGCAGGATTGCCGAAGCGGTCCTTACCAAGATGGAGCAGGAATACGGTAGCCGCAGAAGCGATATCCGGACGGCGATCGGTCCTAGTATAGGGGAATGCTGTTACGAGGTGGATGAGCATGTGATGGAGCAAGTACGTAACGCCTTCGCTGGAATTCCTGAGGAGGAATGGGCCCCGAAAATTGCGATTCCCTCTACCCGAAAGGACCGAAGCATGCTGAACTTGAAAGAAATGAATCGAATTATTATGATAAAAGCAGGAATATTGCCGACACATATCGAATGTACATCTTGGTGTACAAGCTGCCATAGCGACCGGTTTTTTTCTTACCGCAAGCATAACGGGGTGACCGGGCGAATGGCGAGCTGGGTTGGTCTGAAAGAGAGGTGATCCTTTCTTGTCACTTAAAGAACGGATACAGCATGTAGAAGAACGGATCCGGGCGGCCTGTGACCGAAGCGGAAGAAATCCCGAGGAAGTTACGGTCATCGCCGTGACCAAGTATGTATCAACCGAGATGACCCGCCTCGTCTTGGAGAGCGGAATTGCCCACTTGGGGGAGAATCGTCCCGGTGTGGCGGTTCCGAAGTGGGAAGCGCTCGGTGGACAAGGGGTATGGCATTTTATCGGCCATCTCCAAAGCAGAAAGGTCAAGGACGTCGTAGGAAAATTTCAATATATTCATTCACTGGACCGGCTTTCTCTGGCTCAGGAATTGGACAAACGGGCCGTAGCGGCCGGTGTCGAAGTAAAGGCATTTTTGCAGATTAATGTTTCGGGTGAGGCTTCCAAACAAGGGGTTACTCCGGAAGAAGCCGAAGCCTTCCTGCGAGAGGCCGATAAGTGGCCGAATATCCGGATCATCGGACTAATGACGATGGCGCCGGATGAGGAGGATCCCGAGGAGACAAGACCCGTGTTCCGGAGGCTGCGCGAGCTGCGGGACGAATTAAACGCCAAGGGCGTGACAAAGGAGCCGATTTCCGAATTGTCCATGGGAATGTCGGGTGATTTTGAAGTGGCGATTGAAGAAGGGGCGACCTGGGTGCGCCTCGGTACTCTTTTATTAGGGAAAGGGGAAGAGACGTAATGGGAGTAATGAACCGGTTCATGAACTTCTTGGGCCTGCAAGAGGAGGAAGAAATCGTGGAGCGCGAAACATTTCCGGGACAGGATGAGCCCGAATTTGAAACCCCGAGCTTTGAAGCACGTAGAAACCAGAAGGCAAACAATGTGGTCAGTATTCATTCGCAAAAGAACGTTAAGGTGATTCTTTATGAACCGCGCTCTTATGATGAAGCTCAGGAGATTGCGGATCATTTGCGTTCTCACCGGAGTGTCGTAGTCAACCTGCAAAGGGTGCGCAACGACCAGGCTATGCGGATTATCGACTTCCTGAGCGGGACGATTTATGCGCTCAGCGGCAGCATTTCCAAGATCGGCGCTAATATTTTTCTGTGCACGCCGGATACCGTGGAAATTCAGGGAGCGATTACCGAGATACTGACCGAGGATTCCGATTACAACAGAATGAGGTGAAGACAGCTTGGGAAGCGGCACAATCGAAAGTATAGTTAACCTGTTGTACAATATTTATTTTTATATGATTCTTATTTATATCCTGATGTCCTGGGTGCCGAATGCACGGGAGAGTTTCATCGGTGATCTGCTCGGAAAGCTGGTTGAACCTTACCTTTCTCCTTTCCGGCGTTTTATTCCGCCGCTGATGGGAATGATCGATTTTTCGCCAATCGTGGCCTTGTACGCACTGCGTTTAGCCAGAATCGGCCTTCTCAGCGTGCTGAATTATATTTTTGGCGGGTAGTGTGAAATGATGAGAACAGACATTTATGAACACTTTAAGCCGGAAGAACGCCAATTTGTAGATCGGGCGTGGGAATGGGTTGTGAACGCCGGGGACTATCATGAAGCGAAGCTAAGCGATTTTCTGGATCCGCGTCAGAGCCACATATTGCAAACGCTGGTCAACCGTCATCCTGATGCCGCTTTGCGGCTGGACGGCGGTTATGATGGTGCGGAGCGCCAACGTGCATTTGTGGCACCGGATTACCGGGATTTGGACGGGGAAGCGATGCGGATGAAGGTCATCAGCATCACTTCTGACGACCAGAGACTGTCCGCTTTGCAGCATGGGGATTATCTCGGAGCCATACTAGGACTTGGGCTGAAACGGGAGAAGGTCGGTGATATTCATGTCCGGGAGGACGGATGTCATGTCGTTGTAGCGGAAGAGATATCTTCCTTCTTAAGCATGAATCTTCGCCAAGTACACCGGGTTGGCGTCATGACCGACATTTTGGATTTGGACTCACTCAAAACGGCGGAAGCCGAACTTGAGCCGCTGGATCTGACGGTGGCTTCTTTACGTTTGGACGGCATAGCCGGCGATGTTTACCGGCTCAGTCGAAGTAAGGTGCTGGTGCCGATCAAGGCGGGAAGATGCCGGGTGAATTGGAGGACGGAGGAGGATCCGTCTAAAATATTGAAAGCGGGCGACATTGTCGCTTTGCAGGGCTTCGGTCGTTTCAAGGTGCTGGAATGTGATGGCATGACAAAAAAAGGCAGGCTCCGTGTAAAAATCGGTAAATTTGTATGAACTCTTTGCAGGAGATCGACAATTTTTGTCGAAATTAACTACCTACGCATGAAGTGATCATTCGAGGGACAGACTTCCCCGAGGGGAAGGTTTGAATATAATAGGAGGTGCGGATCATGCCATTAACCCCGCTGGATATACATAATAAGGAGTTTTCGAGACGCATTCGCGGCTATGATGAAGACGAAGTAAATGAATTTCTTGACCAAGTTATTAAAGATTATGAAATCGTGATCCGGGAGAATAAAGAGCTGCAAAATCAGCTGTTCTCGATGCAAGAGAAACTGGATCATTTCTCCAATATTGAAGAGACGCTAAGCAAGACGATTATCGTCGCACAAGAGGCGGCTGACGAAGTTAAGAACAATGCGAAGAAGGAAGCGCAACTCATCGTGAAGGAAGCGGAGAAGAATGCGGACCGGATCGTTAATGAATCGCTATCCAAGTCGCGTAAAATTGCGATGGAAGTGGAAGAACTGAAGAAGCAGGCCTCCATCTACCGAGCCCGCTTCCGGACTTTGGTGGAAGCCCAGTTGGACTTGCTGAGTCATGACGGATGGGAGTCTCTCGAGAATCGCGAGCGTTCTTATGAGCAAGAACGTGAGCGTGAACGTGACCGCGACCGGGAAGTGAAAGAGATCTATTAGATCTCAACCCTTTACCCGGCTTGACATTTCCTCGGGAAATAAGTTATAAATAATAGCATATTGAATGTTGTTTAATTGTTTCTCCATAACGATTTGATGATGGGAATAAGTACGCGGTGCTGTTGTCCCCCAGAGAGTTGGCATTTTGCTGAAAGCCAATGTTCAAGACGCCGACGGAAGATCATCCCGGAGAAGCCTAGCTGAATTTCCGCGTGGAAAGTGTAAGCTATGCCGGCAGCCGGCCGTTATACCGGACCCATATGAAGCGTATGGGATCAAGGTGTCATACCGTTTACGAGTTATATTAAGCCCGTGACCGGCATGAAACAAGGGTGGTAACGCGAGTTCAAGTCTCGTCCCTTTTGGGGCGGGGCTTTTTTTGTTTTATGAGAATTTTTTGGAAGGGAAGTATCAGGAATGAAAAAAGTCGATATCAAAGAACATGCTCGCACACGCGACATGCGGATCCTGAACAAATGGAACAGCGAGAACACGTTTAAGCGCAGTATCGAGAACCGGGAAGGCCGACCGAACTATGTATTCTATGAAGGTCCTCCGACCGCTAACGGACTTCCCCATATCGGTCATGTGCTAGGACGCGTCATTAAGGACTTTGTCGGCCGTTACCAGACGATGAAAGGATACCGGGTCGTTCGTAAAGCGGGGTGGGATACGCACGGTCTGCCTGTCGAGCTTGGTGTAGAGAAGGAACTGGGCATCTCCGGCAAACAGGAAATCGAGAAATACGGAATTGAGGAATTCGTTAAAAAGTGTAAGGCCAGCGTGTTCGGTTACGAAAAACAGTGGCGCGAATTTACCGAAGCGATCGCTTATTGGACCGATCTCGACGATCCTTACATCACGCTCGATAACAACTATATCGAGAGCGTATGGAACATCTTGGCGACCATTCATGATAAAGGTTTGCTTTACCGTGGCCATCGGGTTAGCCCATACTGCCCATGCTGCCAAACCTCGTTAAGCTCGCACGAAGTGGCCCAGGGCTACGAGGATGTGAAGGATTTAAGTGCGACCGCAAAATTCAAGCTCGACGGGACGGGCGAATATGTGCTTGCCTGGACGACTACACCTTGGACCTTGCCGGCCCACGTTGCTTTGGCCGTTAATCCGGACATGGAATATGCCAAAGTAAAACAGGAGGACGGCGTATACATCGTCGCCAAGAACCTCGTTGAAAAAGTCATGAAGGGCGAGTACACCGTGGAATCGGTCGTTAAGGGATCCGATCTGGTCGGCAAAACCTATACGCCGCCTTTCAGCTATATCCAAGCGGATAAAGTTAACGTGATCGTAGGCGCTTCGTTCGTAACGGATGCCAGTGGTACGTGGATCGTTCATATGGCTCCGGCGCATGGGGAAGACGACTACAAGACCTGTCGGGAAAACGGAATCAGCTTTGTCAGCGTCGTGGACGGTCAAGGCCGATATACGGAGGCGGTGAGCGATTTTGCCGGACGCTTCGTCAAAGATTGCGATCTGGATATCGTGAAG
>DJTQ01000440.1 GCA_002439285.1 Paenibacillaceae bacterium UBA6304 | reverse complement strand
GACATCATATGAAAAATTCACAATAGTATATCTAAAAAATTATCTAGTTTCTACCTGCTAAAACTACTATATCGCTTACCTATTTACCATCAGCTCAGAAAAACAGAGAGTCAGTCAAAAGTCCGGTTCAACCTAGTCAACAGATCCGCGAAGAGATGCTGTTCTTCCTCGGTCCAATCCCGAATAAGCTGGCCGATTCTTTCGGAACGGGCTTGTTTGGATTTCGATAATTCCTGTTTTCCGAGCTCTGTAATCTCAAGAGAATAGGCTCTTCGGTCATTAGGATCAGGGGTGCGGAAGACATATCCTTTTTGCTCCAATGCAGCGGTTTGACGGCTGATCGTGGAAATATCCAGATGAAATTCATCCGCCAGGGCCTTTACACCGGCGGCGCCGTTGGCATTGATTTGATGAAGGAGCAAATAGGCTGAACGGTCTAAATTACCGTGTTTACGATTTGAAATACGACGATACAAAATGGCGAGTTCTACTTCGATAATATCCAGATCTTGTTCTTTCATGGGGATAACCTCACTTAATTTAAAGTAATAGTATGTTGACATATTTACTTGTAGTTGTATAATACAATAATGTACTTTCATCATACAACTAGTTATTTTGAAAGTAAATTTGAATCGTTATTCTATATACAGATTATAGGGAGAGATCATGAATGTCTAATCAAGTTGTGGTTACCGATTCAAACACGGGATCGGCCAAACTGGAGGATGGAGGCTTCTTTAAGCAGCCACGGGCCGTATGGGCCGTTTTTTTTGCCGGAATTATCGCGTTCATGGGACTCGGGCTTGTGGATCCGATTTTGCCGGCTATAGCAGAAAACCTGAACGCATCTCAAAGCCAGGTTTCCTTATTGTTCACTAGCTATAATGCGGTTATGGCCTTAGCTATGCTAGTTACCGGGACTATTTCGTCCAGATTAGGCATGAAATGGACCTTGTTGCTCGGTATCATTGTTATTGCGGTTTTTTCCGCACTGGGCGGCCTATCGGACAATATTTGGACGATTATCGGATTAAGAGGCGGCTGGGGGTTCGGGAATGCCCTTTTTGTAGCCACTGCGCTATCAGCTATCGTGTCCTTATCCAATGGCGGAACAACAAAAGCGGTAATATTATACGAAGCAGCAGTAGGACTTGGCATCTCCGTCGGCCCGTTGCTCGGTGGATGGTTGGGAGCGATCACCTGGAGAGGCCCTTTCCTCGGTGTGGCTTCGCTGATGGTCATTGCCTTTATCGGTCTATTCACGTTAATGCCGAAATCGGAAGTATCGCGGAAAGATCGTCCGAAATCCTCGGTGCTAGACCCATTTCGTGCGCTTAAACATCGTTCGTTGCTTATTTTCGGCCTGACAGCTTGCCTTTATAACTTTGGTTTCTTCACCTTGATGGCGTATGCGCCATTCGTTATGGGGCTTGATGAACACGGACTCGGCTTCGTATTCTTAGGCTGGGGCGTCCTGCTGGCATTTACATCGGTATTCATGGCGCCGAGACTGCAACAACGTTTCGGAACCGTTAAATCTATGAGTGTAATGCTCTTCTTGTTTGCATTGGCGCTTCTTGCCATGGGGATTTGGACGAATGAGCAATGGGTCGTCATCACAGCGGTTGTAGTTGCAGGTGCTTTGCTTGGAAACAACAATACGCTGATTACTGCAGCTGTCATGAACGCTTCGCCTGTGGAACGTTCCACGGCTTCGGCGGCTTATAGTTTCCTCCGTTTCCTTGGCGGCGCGATCGCTCCTTTCCTTGCCAGTAAGTTGGCAGAATGGTTTAACCCTCATGTTCCTTTTATCGTCGGCGCAGGATTTGTTCTATTGTCCGTGATCCTCATTATGGCTAATCAGCATCATGTAAAACATGTGGATCATGTGGAAGCAGGGCACTAATAGTTAAATGAAATGGAATAGGATTTCATAAAAATATTTATGTAAACTTCATGATGTTAATTGTTTATAATTCACGACATTAATTAAAATCTATTAATATGATTAATTAAATTTAATTTATCTTTAATTCTGCAGTAGTAACAAGGCTTGTCGTACTCAGACTCATTTTTTTTGAAAATCGATGTTGACTAATTTTTAGAAACCGGCATATAATAGCACCAAGTTTTCATCATTGCTACAGGCAGTGAAGAGGAGCAGGCCAGACCGGGCCCTTTTGTCCAGAGAGCGGCGTATCAGCTGAAATCGCCGTCTTAATCCCGAGTGCCGACTCGCCTTGGAGCCGTTGTCCCGATTCCTGAATTTCAGGAGTAAGGATGACCGGAATTGCACACGTTATCGTGCGTCAAATGGATCTATTTCATTTGGCAATGAGGCCGTGACATGGTTAGAATGGCGCGGTGAACATGGGTGGTACCACGGAAGATAACCCCTTTCGTCCCTAAAGTACGCCGTTTGGCGTGCGGGGATGAAGGGGGTTTTTAGGTTTATACATTTGTATATTGCAGGCAATGAAAAGGAGCAGGCTAAACGGGCCCTTATGTCCAGAGAGCGGCGAGCAAGCTGAAATCGCCGTCTTAATCCCGTCGCCAACTCGCCTTGGAGCCGCTTTCCCCAGTCCTACGGCAGCCGATCTGCTGCAGTCGTGATTAAGGAATGCCGGGTCGTACCCGTTATCGTACTTGGAACCGTGCTTTTCATTCGCACGGTTGCCGTAAAGGCCGCCCAATTGTAATTGGCGGCAAAATCAGGGTGGTACCGTGAAAGCAACCTCTTTCGCCCCTGCTTCAGTCCAATAGGCTGTAGCAGGAGCGGGAGAGGTTTTTCTTTTAATAAAATTAAGCGAAGGTGGGAATTTACATGCGGAAAATTTATGTGTTTGACACGACTTTACGGGATGGGGAACAATCGCCTGGCGTCAGCTTGACGTTGGAAGAAAAGGTAGCGATCGCCCTCCAACTGGAGCGGCTGGGCGTAGACCGGATTGAAGCCGGCTTTGCCGCAACTTCACCCGGCGATCTGCAAAGCATTCGCGAAGTGGGGAAGCAAGTGAAGAATGCGACCTTGCTCAGCTTGTCCCGTTGTCACATGAAGGATATCGATGCGGCCGTAGAAGCGCTGAAGGGGGCCCAAGATCCTTGCTTGCATCTAGTTCTGGCAACTTCACCGATTCACCGTGAATATAAGCTGCGGATGGACAAAGCGAAGGTAATGGAAACGGCGGAATCGGCCATCCGCTATGGCCGGAAGTTCTTCGATAAGATCGAGTTTTCCGCTGAGGATGCCAGTCGGACGGAAATCGACTTTTTGTGCGAAATGACGGCGATGGCCATACGAGCAGGGGCGACAGTAGTCAATTTGCCGGATACGGTCGGGTTTGCAACTCCGGACCAATTCGGGGCGATGTTCAGGACAATTAAAGCGAACGTGCCGGGAATCGAGAAGATCCAACTCAGCACGCACTGCCATGATGATCTCGGAATGGCTACGGCCAACACATTGGCAGCCATTGCGAACGGCGTGGATCAGTTCGAAGGAACGATCAACGGCATTGGGGAGCGTGCCGGTAATACCTGCTTGGAAGAGGTAGCCCTTGCACTGGAAACGAGAAATGATTTTTACGGGGCAAAGACGACCTTAAACCTCGGAGAAATATATCAAACCAGCCGAATGGTGAGCAAAATGACCGGAATGAGCGTACCGGGGAATAAAGCGATCGTCGGAGCAAACGCATTTGCGCATGAATCTGGCATTCACCAGGACGGAATGCTTAAGAACCGCAGTACGTACGAGATCATCACGCCAGAGACGATCGGTGCCAGTTCCAGCAAGCTGGTGCTGGGCAAGCATTCGGGTCGCCATGCCTTCAAAGAAAAATTGATCGATCTCGGATATACGCTGGAAGAGGAGCAGCTTAACATCGCTTTTGCCAAGTTCAAGGAACTGGCTGACCGGAAGAAGAACGTCCTCTCCGAAGATATCCGTGCGTTGCTGGACGAGAATATGACGGAAGGACCAAAACCATATGTGCTTGACAGCATACAGGTTTCGTACGGGAACCGGTCCATACCTACCGCATCGGTACGAATCATAAAACAGGATGGAACGATCACCGATGAAGCGTCGGTCGGGAACGGATCGGTCGATGCAGTCTACCAAGCGCTTGCAAAAGCAACATCCGTTCAGGCGGAATTGGAAGATTACTCGATTCATTCCATTACCCAAGGAACGGACGCTTTGGGCGAAGTTCATGTCGTTTTGAGACAAGGGGAGGTTACGGTCTCGGGAAGAGGAGTGAGTACCGATATTATTGAAGCCAGCGCCAAAGCCTATATCGAGGCCATTAACCGTCTTGTAGGGCGTCAGGAACGGGAACGTGAAGGGAATATAGTGATCTATTGATGGTTAAATCCTGCCGGAGAAGGTTTAGCGAGGTGTTGCGAATTTTGACAGCCTGGCTTTGATCGACGGAAGTGGCGGCTAATAAAGGAGCTCAAATCGTTCAGGTAACAATACAGACGCTCCCGAGGTGTGGGCGCGTCTGTTAGTATTTTATAATTCCAATTTGGATATTTCCGATTTCAGCTTGTTGGCCGAGTTTTGGAACTGAATCAGTTCCTGATCGTTCAGATTGAGATCAAGCACTTCACGGACACCGCTGCGGTCGACGATGCTAGGTACTCCGAGATAAACATCGGAAATGCCATTATAGTTGTCCAGCAAGGTGGATACGTTTAGAACAGAACCCTCATCCTGCAGAATGGATGTGACAATCCGGTCCAAAGCCAAAGCGATCGCATAGGAAGTAGCCCCTTTGGCATTGATGATTTCGTAAGCGGCATTTTTGGTACTGTTGAAAATCTCTTCCCGGTCCTGATCAGAGAACTCGAGTCCGATACCAGCGACATTGGCCAGGCTCCAAAGCGGAAGCTCCGAATCCCCATGTTCACCGACAATATGCGCATGGATGCTGCGCGGGTTAATTCCTTTATTCTGGCCGATCAAATAACGGAAACGGGCACTGTCGAGCAGCGTGCCGGAGCCGATGACCCGGTTGGAAGGGAAGCCGCTCTTTTTAAAGGATACATAAGATAGAATATCGACCGGATTCGTCGCAACCAGAATAATGCCGTGATCATTGTACTTTACGATATTCTGAATAATGGTATCAAAAATCCCCGCATTTCTCTTAAGCAGATCGATTCGGGTTTCTCCCGGACGCTGCGAGGCTCCTGCCGCGATGACAATTACATCGGCGTCCGCGCAATCGCTATAATCGCCTGCCCACAGCTTTACGCCGCCCGTAAACGGCAGGCCGTGATTCATATCCAGGGCTTCGCCGAGCGCTTTGTCTTTGTTGGCGTCGATCAATACGAGTTCGGATACCCGTTCCCGCAGCAATAAAGTATAGGCTGTTGTTGTGCCTACCGCCCCGGTACCAATAATTACGACTCTACTGGAACGCAATTGAGTTTTCATTTGATCATCTCCTTAAAAGTTAATTGTCCAGCCTAAATTATGCTTTAAGTAGGTTTCCCTTTATCGATTACAGGGATACCTCAGGCAGGAAGGGGAAGGATCCGCTGGGAATAAAAGCGGATATGTACTATTACTCCCTACATTGTACATGAAACAATCAAAATTTAAAGTAAAACATGGAAAATCACTTTTCATATAAATGTAGCTAGTTCATTCGTTAAAAGAACCATAATAAATATTATGTTAACCTAAATTCCGATTATGATTACTTTGTAACCCTAGATGTAACCATTCTGTAAGGAAGCGGGACTCTATTTATATTATTCTAGTAATATTAATAGAGAGAGGATCATGGTGAAATTTGATGTCGTACATAAGTCGAATTGAAGAGGAACAGAAATTACAACAAACCCAGCGAAACAAGGAGAAGAAGTCTGCCCGCAGAATAAAAGCCATGGTTATCGCTGCGTTGGTTTTGTCCTCCGCCTCACTAGTCTTATCGACTTTTGCGGCTAGCTCAGTAATAAAGGGGAAGGAGACGGGCTATGGATCGGCAACTGTAGTGTCACCTAAATTTGTAGGTCCTGCCGTACCCGCGACTTCTGAAGAAGCTCCAGCCATTAGTGATGCTGATGATGCTGTAATGCTTGATTCAAAGGGGGAGGGAAAGCCGGAGAAGCCGGTGGCAAAGGCGGATAAAACCGCTTCCCAAAAGATTGTTTACCTCACCTTTGACGACGGACCAAGCAAATATACGGATCAGATCGTTAACATATTGAATCAAAATGGTATACATGCCACGTTCTTTATGATCGGAAGCCAATTCAACGGACACGAGAAGGCGATGAAAACGGCGGCGGAGAACGGGAATTACGTCGGCCTGCACAGTATGACCCATGATAAGAAGAAGCTGTATCGAAGCGGGAATTCGGCTAAGTTTATTAAGGAATTCAAGCAGGAGCAGGCACTAGTCAAAAAGATTACCGGAACCACCCCTTGGTTGATTCGCGCACCGTACGGAAGCATGCCGGAAATCGGCGCTGAATTCCGCGATGATATTGCGGCGGCGAAATTTAAAATGTGGGACTGGACTGTCGACTCAAAGGATTGGAGTTATCCTGGCAAGCCTGACCGGATCATTCAGGAAGTAAAGCGCCAGGTTCATCGGAACACCGAGGTCATACTGATGCACGAGAAGGCGCAAACGGTGAAGGTGCTGCCGGAAGTTATAAGCTATTTGCAGAAAAAAGGATATTCATTCGCGGTCTACAAGCCGGATCAGCATTTCTCTGTGAACTTTGCCAAGGACCAGCGTTTGTAATCTACGATTCTACCTATGGTATAATTATTGTAATTTGCGAGATTAATGAAGGAGAGGTGGTACCTTGGTGAGATGGTGGTATAAAGCGGCCGGAAGTGCCATCATAGTAGGTCTGCTGCTAACCGCTTGCTCTTCGGGGCATCCGCCGGACAAGCCTGTTCCCGCTCAACAAGAGGAGGAAGTAGTTGAAGAAGGCCAGACGTTGACCGTAATCGATCCGGAATCACCCGCGAACAATACGTCAACTCTTCCAACTACGGAAGAAGGGAAGAAATATCAGATCCAAACCCGGCTTAACGATTTCCGGTTGCTCGGCACTTCCAAAGGGCTGGCCTGGGGATCAACCCGCAGTGAACTGCGGCTTTATGCGACTCAGGATAGCGGTAAGACATGGGCTAATATTTCGCCGTCAGCCTCTGTCCAGTTTCCGAATAACCCGGAATATGGTAGGGATTTGTTTTTCGTCGATACGGAGCACGGATGGATTGTGCGGGACTCGCTCGGTTCGGGAGAGGCTATTGTGCTGCGGACCGCAGACGGAGGCTTAACCTGGAAAATGGCCTCGCTGCCTGAAACGGATGACGTAGTTTCCATTTATTTTCTGGATCAGGACCGCGGATGGATTTTGACGGTCGGGGGAGGTCCGGATAGTAGTGAAGCCAAGGCGTTATATGCAACATCTAACGGCGGAGCGACTTGGACCAAAATCATGACGACGCCGATTCTTCCGACGGATACGTCGGCCGTGGATCATACACTGCCCAAGCTTGGAAATCCGGTAGGCATGATCTTCACGGATAAACGAAATGGCTATATCACGATGGTGGAAGCCGGATTACCAGCTTTATATGTAACATCCAACGGTGGAAGTCAGTGGACGAAGCATGCCGGTTTTTTCGAGAATGATAAATTTACAGCTTGCAGCCGTTTTTCGATAGGATCTCCGGGTTTCTTTAACGCTGGCGGCTATGCGGGGTGGATCCCCATCGGTTGCGGCCGGGAAGAAGCGGTAAAATATAACGGTTACTTCACATTGGATTCCGGTAAGAGCTGGATGCTGTCGTCATTCGGCTTGCCGTGGCAGAAGGGGACCGGCGATAGTGACGATAATATAGCGATAACTTTCCTTAACTCGGTAGAAGGTTGGACTCTTCAGGATTCGTCCTTGTATCATACCCTAGATCAGGGAAAGAGTTGGACATTACTTCCTGAGAGCGAGAAAATGAAGGAAGTGCTAGCCGAATATCCTGAGGTAGTGAAGATTCAGTTCTACTCTTCCAAGGCAGGCTGGTTACTTGTTGAAAAAAGCGATAAGAAGCGTTCGCTTCTTTTGCAAACCCAAGATGGTGGAGCCAGTTGGCACGTGCTTTAAGCGCTGTACTGACGGGCTTTTTTTTTGTGTATTAGGATGTTCATTAATTTGTGAAATTTATCACGTGCGCTAAATAGACTTTGTGATATATTTAACTTGTAAGAAGGATCACAAACAAAGCTCAAACAAAAACCTCAAAATAATAGGAGTGAGTCCAAATGAAAACAAACAATCAAGAGAACTTAACCCGTAATTTCCTCCATCTTTGCTACACATGCGACGATGCCCATCTGTGCACGACCGAGGAAGCTTGCCAAGCTTGCTGGGCGGAACAAGGACTTCTTGAGCTGGAAAGTGACGGTGTCAATGAAACCCGTGAATTGCTTCAATTCTATTATGCCTGATTCTCCATCATCTGCTTATTCTAAATAGCCTCCGGTCCTTGCCCAGGAACCGGAGGCTATTTGTTATTCTTGGCATGCTGCTATAACTATAAATTAAAGGGACAAGGGTGGCATATTTTCAACATGGACGGAATAACAAGTTTTGATTTGGACGGCATATATATAGGAGAGAAGAGGAGGGCAGTCAGGCTATCGCAAACGACCGATGCTTGATAAGGGGGGAAAAGCGTGCAATCTTGGATGGAAATGTTCGGGGTGATGAATACGGCTTTCCCGATTTTCGTCGCCGTCATTCTCGGAATCATAGGTTTAACCGCGGCGGGCGGCATTAAAAGGTACTGGGCCAATAACCGCCAGCCAGTGCTGATTGTTCCATCCGTCATCGTCGGTAAGCGGACCGAAGTCTCCCACAGACACGATACGGATCTCTCCGTGAACCGTTCGGACAGCAAATACTACATTACCTTTGAAGTAGAGAGCGGGGATCGGATAGAATTTGGCGTGAGCGGACAGGAATACGGCCAGTGCTCGGAAGGGGACGAGGGGAAGCTTACGTTTCAAGGCAGCCGTTACCTGGGATTTGAACGCCTAAGCAAAACTTATCGCGCTTCGCTTCAGGAGTACCGCCATTACTAAACAAGTATTCTAAAAAATAATGAAGAGCTGTCCGCTGGACAGCTCTTTTTTGTATGAATCCTTTATGATGGCATTATCCGTGCACTAGCGCTTTGGTCTGAGCTCTTTGCGATAGCATCATCTGA
>DJTQ01000172.1 GCA_002439285.1 Paenibacillaceae bacterium UBA6304 | reverse complement strand
TTTCCTACAGTTAATTACCGTGAATTCAGTCGTTCTGTAGAACTAACTGTATTTCCTGCAGTTAATTCTTATCCTTTCCGCTCTTTTCGCTGCAAGTACCTAAATTAACTGTAGGTTTTCCAGTTAGTTTGTCCAGACTTGGCCTACTGTGCGAAATAACTGTAGGTTTTCCAGTTAATCTTCATAGAGCGGTCTGTTGAGCCGCCCGGGGAGGGGAGCGACGTGGAGAAAGTGAGCTTGGTCAGGAGAATTATATATATATTGTTATGGTAAAATAAAGATAATATCTCTAGGCGGTGATGAGATGCGCTGGGAAGAAGTTCGTGATCGGTTTCCAGAAGAATGGGTTGTTCTTGAGGCAACTAAGGCCTATTCGAAAGAGGGACAACGCTATATAGAAGAGGTTGTTGTCATCGATACTTTTAATGATTCTACCCTTGCTCTCCGTCGGTACAGTGAACTTCATAAACAAAATCCTCACAGAGAAAATTGCTTTTTCTACACCTCTCGCCCCAAGCTGGTAGCACGTGAACGCTATGTGGGTGTGCGAGGTCCCAGAGGGGTTACTATCGAGGTTCCAACTATGCAGGTCAAAGTTATATTATCCGAGGCCCTTCTTAAGTGAAGTTGATTGTTCTTTGTCTATATGAAGTGAACTGAAGCAGAGAAGACCCAAGGCACGATAGAATAGATACTAACGCAGAAACCACAATCGATTGGGATTGTGGTTTTTGCTTGCCTCCTGAATCCAATGTTTGAAACTGTAGAAACATTTTTAGAAAAGCAGTTGACATCACCACTACTCGGTGTTACGATATAGCTGTAATAAGCGATACTAAGTAGTGCGAATTTCAAAAATCCAGCAAGTAAAAATTCCCCTTAGCACATGCTGTACTTAATAAAGGTCAGACTAAATGGTAGGAGGGACGAAATAAAGGAGGATCTGAGCATGGACAATTTAACCGAAATGCTGAAGGGCTCGTTGGAAGGCTGCGTGCTGGAAATCATCAGCCGTCGTGAAACTTATGGCTATGAGATAACCCGCAGACTGAATGAGCTTGGGTTTACCGAGGTCGTGGAAGGGACGGTCTACACCATCCTTGTGCGATTGGAAAAGAAAGAACTGGTCAACATTCAAAAGAAACCGTCGGATATGGGGCCGCCCCGCAAGTTTTACTCGCTTAACGAGGCTGGGCGCCGTGAACTTGAACAGTTTTGGGAGAAATGGAATTTCGTATCTTCAAAGATCAACGTCTTGAAGTCAACTTAGCTTCATAAACAAAAGGAGGAAATATATCATGATGGAAATGTTCAAAAAAATGATGTTCGATAAAAAAGAGTACAAAATGATGATGGCGCGGGTTGAAGCTTTACCGGAGGATTACCAGTTTGTATTCAAGAAAATTCAAAACTACATGTGGAATTTCTCGGCGGGTAACGGGATGGATATGCTGCATATGCAGTATGAATTAATCGATTTGTTCGAAGCCGGTGCATCGGAAGGCAGACCTGTGCTGGAAGTTACCGGGGACGATGTGGCGTCTTTTGCCGATGAACTTGTGGCCAACGCAAAAACCTATGTCGCCAAGTATCGCGAAGATCTGAATCAGAGCATCATGAATAAACTGGGGAAGAAAGAATAACGCATCATATTTAATAGATTCATTCGACTGATTAGCCGGTAACCCCTGTGAATTGCCGCCTTCGCTATTCAGTTATATTTTTGGCCCGGTAGTAAGTAATACAGATTATCAGTGTGACTATATAGAGGGAGGAAATAAGAATGAGCAAAGCAGCGATTTCCGTAAAAGGGTTAAAGAAATCCTTTAAAGACAAGGAAGTTTTAAAGGGGGTGGATTTTGAGGTCCGGCGAGGGGAGATCTTCGCGCTGCTGGGCTCCAATGGAGCGGGAAAGACGACAATAGTTAACATCCTCTCGACCTTGATGAAACCCGATAGCGGCGAAGTAAGCATTTGCGGCTTTGACGTCCGGCGTCAACCGGACAGTGTTCGTCAGAGCATCAGCCTGACAGGACAGTTCGCAGCTTTGGACGGCATGCTCACCGGGAGAGAGAACCTGATCATGGTCGCCAAGCTGCGGGGAGTTTCCAATCCCGCTCAAGTTGCAGACCAACTGCTGGCAAAATTCAGCTTAACCGATGCGGCGGGCCGCCGGGCGGACAAATATTCCGGCGGGATGAAGCGCCGACTTGATATCGCGATGAGCCTGATCGGGACGCCGGAGGTCATTTTTCTCGACGAGCCGACGACAGGCCTTGACCCCGAAGCGCGGATTGAAGTCTGGGACACCGTCAAGGAGCTTGCCGGCAGCGGCACGACCATCTTACTGACGACCCAGTATCTGGAGGAGGCCGAACAATTGGCCGACCGCATCGCCATCCTGCATGGCGGAAAAATTATCACCACCGGTACCCTTGTCGAACTGAAAAGCATGTTCCCGCCGGCGAAAGTGGAATACGTTGAGAAGCAGCCGACCTTGGAAGAAATTTTCCTTGCGATCATCGGCAAAAAGGAGGAGATCTAAATGAAAAACAAAACAGGAGTTTTACTGGGGCGTTTGATGCGCAATATCTTGCGCAGCCCGGATACGATTATTACGGTGGCGATCACGCCGATCATGATGATGCTGTTGTTTGTCTATGTATTTGGCGGAGCCATAGAGGCAGGCACGGACAACTACGTGAATTATTTATTGCCGGGTATCCTGCTGATGGCCATTGCGTCCGGCGTCGCATACACTTCACTGCGGCTGTTTAATGATGTCAAAAGCGGGCTGATGTCGCGTTTCGTTACCATGCCCATTAAGCGCTCGTCGGTCTTGTGGGCTCACGTGTTAACCTCGCTGGTTTCCAATGCGCTAACGCTCGTGGTGGTCTTCCTCGTCGCACTCTTGATGGGCTTCCGTTCCGGCGCTAATCTTCTGGATTGGCTTGCGGTAGCCGGGATCCTCGGGCTGTTTACGATGGCGCTGACCTGGCTGTCGATCATTCCCGGATTGACGGCGGGGTCCATGGAAGGGGCGACAGCTTACTCGTACCCGCTGATTTTTCTTCCGTTTATCAGTTCCGCCTTTGTGCCCACCGAAACCGTGCCTAAAATTATCCGAGCGTTTGCAGAGAACCAGCCCGTAACCTCTATCGTGAATGCGATTCGTACCCTCTTGTACGGAGGGGCTGTCGGCAATGATATCTGGATTGCGCTTGCCTGGTGTGTCGGCATCATGGTCATCGCTTACTTCTTCGCAGGGAAAGCCTTTAAACGCCAATTGGGATAATGATCTGAAATTTCCAATTTAATAGCTCTCCGTTTAATAAGAGCAGGAAGCCATCCGAACAGGATGGCTTCTTATTTTGCCCGGCAATCCATATTTATTCTTAATTCTCAAAAATTCCTTCTCACCCATTCGCTAAACTAATAAGATTTTCACGACTTCCTGTTTCGTTAGTACCTATCTATTAATGGCGGATCTTTGTATACTTGCTGTAAAAATGAAGAGAGCCTAAGCTGAGAGAGTCAACCACAGCGGAAAGGATGTACTTATACTTATGGAATTTATTATTACTCAACCTATGCTGAAAAATGTAAGCGCTATACCCGGCGGTCCATCCGGGCCGGCAGCCTTATTTTACCGGGAAGAGGAAGCCTTCAGCGGCGTGAATAAGATCGCCGGTAAGGTGATGCATGATGTGGAGTTGGTTTTTGGCCATGCACCGCAATCCACTACCGACAGAAATCAACTTGGGAAGAATGCCGTTATATATGGAACCGTGGGTCATAGCCCCGTGCTGCTGGAGTTAGAAGAGAAAAGGTTGATCGATTTGTCGGAAATCGAAGGGAAGAGAGAGGTATTTGTATTCCAGGTCATCAATCATCCCTTTGAAGGTGTTGAGCAAGCATTAGTCATTGCGGGAAGCGATAAACGGGGCACGATTTACGGCCTTTTTCATTTGTCGGAACGGCTTGGCGTATCTCCACTGGTAGATTGGGCGAATGTGAAGCCGGAGCGGAAAGAGTCTTTCTCTTTGGGCGCACACTTCAAATATATTTCGAAAGAACCTTCGGTTCGTTTTCGTGGATTCTTCATCAATGATGAATGGCCGGCCTTCGGCAATTGGACCACAAAAAATTACGGCGGATTTAATGCAGGGATGTATGAGCATGTGTTTGAACTGCTGCTGCGGTTGAAGGGGAATTATCTCTGGCCTGCCATGTGGTCGGCTCGGTTTTATGATGACGGACCGGGCCTGGCCAATGCCGAATTGGCGGATGAATTAGGGGTTGTCATGGGGGCTTCCCATCATGAGCCTTGTTTGCGTTATGGTGAGGAGTATAAGTACCTCCGTGGAGAGGGTTCCCCCTATGGAGACGCCTGGAATTTTATTGCGAACCGGGACGGGATCACGAAATTCTGGGAAGACGGCCTGAAGCGGAGCGGCAAGTTCGAGAGCGTGATTACGGTCGGCATGCGCGGCGAGGCGGATACGGCCATCATGGGAAAAGGGGCTACACTTGCGGATAATATCCAATTACTGCGGGAAGTGCTGCAGACTCAAAACCAATTGATGCGCGACAATGTCAATCCCGACCTTTCGGAAGTACCGAGAATGCTGGCTTTATATAAAGAAGTGGAGCCTTTTTTCTATGGAGACGGGAATACGCCGGGATTAATCAACTCCGAGGAGTTGGAGGACGTCATCTTAATGCTCTGTGACGATAACCACGGGAATCTCCGGACCTTGCCGACGAAGGAAATGCGTAACCATAAAGGCGGTTATGGCATGTATTATCATTTTGATTATCATGGCGGGCCGATCTCTTTTGAATGGATCAACAGTTCTTACCTCCCGAAAATTTGGGAGCAAATGACGATGGCTTATGACTTCGGGGTTCGCGATCTTTGGATCGTCAATGTGGGGGATATTGCTACGCAAGAATTTCCGTTATCTTACTTTCTTGATTTGGCGTATGACTTTGACAAATGGGGAACCCAGGCCCTGAACAAGACAGACCTCTATACGAAGCAATGGATTCAAAGACAGTTTGCCGGCGTATTCGATGAGAAGGATATGAACAGAATTTTCGAGCTATTGACCGGTTATACCAAGATCGCGCATCGACGCAGACCCGAACATATGAATTCGGGCGTGTACCATCATGTAAATTACAAGGAAACCGATGACTTGCTAAACCAAATCGAACGACTTCTGAATCTGGCGGAGGAACTCTATCATTCAGTGGATGAAGCCCATTTGCCGGTTTATTTTGCACTGGTCTATTATCCGGCTGTAGGGAATCTCAATTTGCAGAAAATGTGGCTGCTCACCGGTAAGAATCATTACCAGGCCAAGCTCGGGGATATGGAAGCCAATAACCTGACTGAACGGATTACAGAATGCTTGGAAAAAGATCGGGAGCTTGTGGCTGAGTTTCATACGGTGGATGATGGAAGATGGTACGGCATGGGGCTTTCCGAGCATATCGGCTTCACGCAATGGAACGAGGAGGAGGCTCAAAACCCGATTCTCATGAATGTAATGCCTGCGAATAAGCCTAGATTGTTAATCTCCATAGATGGAACGACTCAACGCAGTGAAGGAAGCGCATGGCATATCAACAAGCTGGTGATGGACGACTTTTTACGGCCGGATGTGGATGAAGCTTCATTTACGATTTCGAGCCTTAGTGATCTCTCTGCCGAGTACAAGATTACAAGTAATCAGCACTGGCTTGCATGCTCTAAAACGAGCGGCAGTTTGAACGGGAGCGAGAATGCAGCGGAAGTCATTTATGTGAGGATAGACCGTAGCGCGATGAATGGCGAGACGGAAGGCCAAATTGTCGTTGAGATGCCGGTAGGTACCTGTACGATTTTTGTAAACGCCGCTCAACCGGGTTATGACCAGTTACAATTACCCCCAATGACCTTCATCGAGACCAATGGGTATATTTCCATAGAAGCAGAACATTATGCGCTCAACAAGGAAGCGGTCCATCCCGATGGGGGCGTCAGCAGATTCGAAGTCATTGCCGGATACGGCAAAACCTTATCTGCCGTGAAGGCTTATCCAACCACAGATTACTTTACTGCAGGCCAAGACGCGCCTTATCTGGAATATCACTTTGTGGTACAGGAAGGTGGAACGTATGAGGTGGAGCTCTATATGCAGCCATCGAATCCGGTTAAACAAGGCGGGACGATATTCTGCGGGGTCCAGGTCAATGAGGAAGCGATTAACGTCGTCAATACCCTTCCAGAGGGTTATCGTGTAGATGACGGCAATTGGGCACAAGGCGTGCTAAATCACATTCGGAGACACCATTCGGCGGTAAAATGTCAGGCAGGGTTAAATACATTGCGGATTTTTGCCGTAAGCCCAGGGTTCGTATTGGAGAAACTGGTCATTTATCCGGAAGGAAAGAAACCTGCGGACAGCTATCTGGGACCTGTGGAAACCTACTATACGGGGAGTTGTTAAAAGTGGACAAAAAAGCAGCAAATATAGCAGCGAATGAAATGCCCGAAGGGACTCAGGTGATTTACGGGGAGTTTGCGGAAAGAGGAACTTATTATTCATGTACTTACTACCCTGACGTAGTCTATGCAAAGTATGGCGAGGTGGAAAGGAAACTTCAAATTATTATGCCGTCCCGAGATGGTTAT
>DJTQ01000171.1 GCA_002439285.1 Paenibacillaceae bacterium UBA6304 | reverse complement strand
TCGGCGGCCAGCTCTACATCGCCGGCGCGGCGCCACGCAAAGAAGAAATGGCAAGCGCGGCTATCGGCATGGGCGAAGCCGCAATGCGGGCGGGCGTAGATATCCGCCTGGAAACTGAGGTCACCCCGGAATTGATCCGGGAAATTCAACCGGATGAAGTCATCCTCGCCGTCGGCTCCGCACCGGTGATCCCTCCAGTGGCAGGAGCGGACCTCGGGCATGTAGTAGGCTCGCATGACGTCCTCTGGGGAACGGTCCGCCCGGTAGGTAATATCGTTATTATCGGCGGTGGACTGGTCGGCTTGGAAGTAGCGGAACTGCTCGTTGAGCGCGGCCAGAAGGTAACCGTAGTAGAAATGCAAAAGGAAGTGGCCGCCGATCTTGGACTGCTGCGGAAAATATGCGTGATGGAAAGTCTTTACGGCCATGGCGTGCAGCTTATGACGGACACCAAGTGCCTCGCTATTGAACCGGGTCACGTCATCGTCCAGCAAGGCGAAGCAGAGACTTCCATTCCGGCCGATTACGTTGTCCTGGCAGTCGGTTCACGTGCTTTGAACAGACAAAAACTTACCGATTGTCTGGAAGAATGCAGCATCCCTTATCATGTCATCGGCGATGCCAAACAGGCCCGCCGAGCTCTAAACGCCGTGTGGGAAGGCGCCAAAGTCGCAAGATCGATCTAGAGTTTCCACTAAAAAAGCAACCCGGCAGGCATTGAGCCTGCCGGGTTGCTTTGTGTTGTCAGCCGAATCTTCCGGAAATATAATCATCCGTCCGTTTGTCCGACGGGTTCGTGAATAGTTTGCTGGTGTCATCGTATTCAACGACTTCACCCATGAGGAAAAACGCCGTTTTCTCCGAGACACGAGCCGCCTGATGCATATTGTGAGTCACAATAATGATGCTGAATTCACGTTTCAGCTCGGAGATTAGTTCTTCGATTTTCGCGCTAGAGATCGGATCCAGCGCGGACGCCGGCTCATCCATCAAGATGATGCTCGGGCTGACCGCAATCGATCTGGCAATGCATAAACGCTGCTGCTGGCCGCCTGATAGAGAGAGCGCCGAACGATTCAGCCGGTCCTTCGTCTCTTCCCATAAAGCTGCCTTAATCAGCGATTCCTCCACGATCTGATCCAGCTTCTTCTTATCGCGGATTCCGTGATACCGCGGACCAAAGGCAATATTCTCATAAATGGATTTATGAAACGGATTCGGCCGCTGCCAGACCATCCCGATTTTTTGCCGCAGCAGCACGACATCCGTCTTGGGATCGTTGATGTTATCGTCCCCGATCCAGATTTCACCGGTGATCCGGGCGCCTCCAATCAAATCGTTCATCCGGTTCAAGCTGCGCAAAAAAGTCGATTTCCCGCAGCCGGAAGGGCCGATCAAGGCCGTTACCTGCCTGGAAGCAAAGTCGAGAGAAATCTCTTTGACCGCTTGCTTCTCCCCATAGAACACGCTCAAATCCTTGGTGGACAATTCAATATTTTGCATGGGAGTCCTCCTATTTCGTAGCCGTAAATTTCTTGTGCAACAGACGACCGACCCATCGTGCCAGCAGGTTGAAGATCAGCACCGTGAGAATCAGCACTGCCGAAGCTCCGGCCGCAATTTCCGGCGCATCCGGGGCAAGCCCCTCGGAATTGATCTTCCAGATGTGGACGGCCAGCGTCTCCGCCGGACGGAACGGGTTTAGCGGCGACATCGGGCTGAGCGGATTCCAATCCGAAAAGTCCAGGCGCGGACTGCTCATACCAGCCGTAAACAGCAGGGCTGCAGCTTCGCCGAACACGCGGCCCGCTGCCAGAATCGTGCCGGTCAGAATAATCGGCAACGCGATAGGGAGCATGATGGATTTGATCGTTTTCCATTTGGATAAGCCCAGCGCCAGACTGGCTTCTTTTTGGGCTTGGGGCACGCTTTGCATGCCCTGCTCCGTAATCCGCACCATGAGCGGCAAGTTAAATACCGTCAATGCGAGCGCGCCTGAGAACAGCGAGAACCCGAAGCCGAACATGTTAACAAAGACGAGCAGGCCAAACAAACCGACCACGATCGACGGAAAAGAGGATAGCACCTCCACGATCAGACGGATAAAATCCGTTACTTTTCCCGGTTTGGCGTATTCGCTCATATAAATGCCCGCTCCCAAACCCAGCGGAACCGTGATGATCATCGTCAATACAAGCAAGAACAAAGAGTTGAATAATTGCGGGCCGATCCCTCCACCCTCCTTGATCGTTTCCGGAGGCGAGGTCAAGAAATCAAAACTGATGTGACCTAGCCCACGCACGAGAATAAATCCGAGCAAACCGGCCATGATCAGAACAATGATGCCTGCAAAAAATACAATGACTGCGGTAGCGATTTTATCGGCGGTTTTTGCGCTCATCGATTTGCTCTCCTTTCAAGAAACCGGACAATGAAGACAAAGATAAAGGTCATCAACATAAGAATTAATGCCAGCGTCCAGAGGACGTTGTTTTGAACCGAGCCCATAACGGTGTTCCCCATGCTAAGCGTAATTGCGCTGGTCAATGTCGATGCGGACTCAAACAAGGATTTCGGAATATGCGGCGCATTCCCGATAACCATCTGGACAGCAAGGGCTTCCCCGAACGCTCTAGCCATTCCCAGCACCACCCCGGTCATTAAGGCTGGCAAGGTGGTCGGGATGACCGTACGGGCAAGGGTTTGCCAGCGTGTGGCTCCCAGCGCATAAGAACCTTCCTTCAGTCCCGGCGGTAGTGCGGCAAGCGCGTCCGTCGCGATGGAAGTCATAGTTGGGAGAATCATGATAGACAATACACTGGCCCCCGCAGCGATCCCAAGACCTTGTCCGGGAAAAATATCGCGGTAAAACGGCACGATGACGCTGAGTCCAACAAACCCGTAAACGACAGATGGAATTCCCGCCAGCAGTTCAATCGCCGGCTGAAGATATTTCCTGCCGAGCTTCGGCATGATCTCTACCATAAACAAAGCGGCACTAATACTGAGCGGAGCTGCGATGACCGCGGCCAAAATCGACGTACTGAATGAACCGATAATAAACGGCAGCGCTCCGAATAAAGGCGGCTCTCCTTCCGGCTTCCACTTGATTCCTCCGAAGATTTCTCCTAACGAGATGCCGTCCTTTATAAAGGAGCTAAAACCTTTGGTTGCGACAAAATAGACTAAGGAAAAAATAGTCACCACCAATAGAACGATGCATAAGGAGGTAAATACTTTACCAGTCCACTCTTCAATAATATGCTGTTTTAGTTTGCGTTTTTCTCTGGACTGAGCCATGAGACCTCTCCTTTATTACAGCACAGAAAGAGGCAGAAGGTTCCGCCTCTCGTCCCGCTGTATGATGTTGTCCGGAATTATTTCGTGATGTTGCCGTCCACATCGCGTTTTACCTGCATTTTGCTGGCCGGAATGTATCCAAGTTCAACAACATCGCCGTTCTGCACTTCTTCGGATACCATATAGTCCAGAAATGCTTTTACAAGCCCATTCGGTTCGCCTTTTGTGTACATATGCTCATAAGCCCATACCGGATAAGTCCCGTTCGCCACATTCTCTTCCGTAGCTTCCACGCCTTCATATTTCAAAGTAGTCACAGAATCATCCAGGTAAGATAGGGCAAGGTAGCCGATGGCGCCTGGAGTTTCTTTTACAAGCTTCTTAACATTACCTGAGGAATCCTCTTGGATCGCGCCCGCAAGATCATCCGTTTTTGTTCCCAGCGCATATTTTTCAAAAGTGGCTCGCGTCCCGGAGCTGGAAGGTCTGTTGACGATTTGGATCACCTGATCCGGACCGCCTGCATCTTTCCAGTTCGTGATTTTGCCGGTGAAAATTTGGACCAGTTGATCTTTGGTCAGATTATCGATGTTTACATCCGGGTTGACTACAGCTGCCATAGCTACGACAGCAACCTGATGGTCAACCAGTTCGCCGGCCGGTCCGGCTTCAAGCTTCTCTTCAGCGAATACATCGGAGTTCCCGATATCCGCTTGTCCGCCTGATACCTGGGTCAACCCGGTGCCGCTGCCCCCGCCTTGAACTTGGATCGATACTTTCGGATTTTTATCCATGAAGCTTTTGGAGGCTTGATCCACCAACGGTTGCAAAGCGGAAGAACCCACGGCCAGGATGGAACCTGAAAGCTCAGTTGTCTTTTCTTTTTCCCCGTTTGCCGAGCTGTTTGCCCCGGCATCATTTCCTGCCGACGTATTCGTTTTGTTTGCTTGACCGCACGCGGCCAAAGTAAAAGTTAAAATCAGTGCCATAACCAGCATCAAGCTCTTTTTCATTGGTAAGGTCTCCCCCTTAATTTGTTTGTACAAAACTGATTATAAGGAGCAAGTATCAATCCCGTGTATTTGTTTTGTAAACGCAGTGTTAAAAATAAAAAAGACGATTGCACTAGGGCAAAGCCCTGGTTCAATC
Organism: Paenibacillaceae bacterium UBA6304; assembly: GCA_002439285.1. Lineage (GTDB taxonomy): Bacteria > Bacillota > Bacilli > Paenibacillales > Paenibacillaceae > Fontibacillus. The sequence continues at coordinate 1,063 of DJTQ01000171.1, read as the reverse complement.
GTCTTCATGTTTAAACAGTTATATTACATTTGTGACTTTCGTCTTCGGAATGTCTGACCGGCAATCCAGCCTGACAAGGCTCCTGCCAATCCGAAGATAGAGACGGATGACACAACCTGATACCCCTGCCATCCCAGCAAAAAGGCCAGGCCACTGCCGAAGGTCGTTCCTGCCAAAAATCCAAGTGCCGGTCCGATCCAAGGATCTGTTCTCATCCGGCGGCTCTCCTTCCTTGGGAATCAGGACGATCGGATTAGCCTATATAGATATAGCCAACGTCTCAGAGGTCCTCTTCCGTGTTCTTGGACAAAAGTCCTTTCAATTCTTTCATAAACATATTGATATCCTTAAACTGACGGTACACCGATGCAAAGCGGACATAGGCTACTTCATCGACAGGATACAATTGCTCCATGACCAGTTCGCCGATCTCGCGACTCTCCACCTCGGCATTGGCCGAATGGCGCATCGACCGCTCCACCTCGGAGACGATCGTTTCCAATTGCTCAACCGATACCGGTCTTTTCTCACAAGCCCGAATCAAGCCGCGCAGCATCTTCTCACGGCTAAATTCTTCCCGGCTTCCGCCTTTCTTAATCACGATCAGCGGCATTTCTTCCACCATTTCAAAAGTAGTGAACCGGCGGCTGCATTTTTCACATTCGCGGCGGCGACGAATCGACCGATTCTCATTGGCCGGCCTGGAGTCCAGAACCTTGGTCCCTAAGTAATCACAATACGGGCATTTCAAGTGCATGCCCTCCCTTCTAAATAAGCTATAATCTCATTTTATAATAATTCCAATAAATTACTCTAAAAACAGGTAATGAAGTTGGCGTTCCCCGAGCATAATACTGTTACCAACCGCAAGGAGGTGAACAACATGGCCCAAAACAATAGTTCTTCTAATAACCTGGTGGTTAAACAAGCTACTGGAGCACTGGAGCAAATGAAATATGAAGTTGCTCAAGAGCTGGGGATCGCTTTCCCACAAGACGGATATGCAGGCAACCTGACTTCTTACGAAAATGGTTCGATCGGTGGTTACATTACCAAACGTTTG
>DJTQ01000315.1 GCA_002439285.1 Paenibacillaceae bacterium UBA6304 | reverse complement strand
CCCTATTGGAGAGTCCCTGGGCGATGAGCTTCAGTACTTCGATTTCCCGTTGGCTAAGCGGCTCGATCCGGTTGCCTTTTATTCCGAATTCGAGGACGCGGCGCACGCGCTCCAGACCCATTTGAGCTTCTTTGATTGCCGGGTGCGGCAGACCGGCAGCAAGCCTTAGAGCTTCCCGGTAACGCTCTGCCGCCAGATCGGGACGCCCTTCCGCTTCTCTAATCTGCGCGATTCCTATGATGGCCGTTACCGCCATCAGCTGATGACCGAGCATTCGGCAATTGGCTATGACTTCGTTATAAGCTTCGCAAGCCTCGGCATAATCTCCCCGCCGCTGGCAGGCGACACCCAACATCCAAGCGGATGCCGTCCGGGCTGGTAGGTTATCCGGTCTTAAATAGGCAAGCGCACGACGTGATTGGACGATAACTTGGATTATTCCGTCTGTTTCACTTTTCCCCTCATTCCAAGGAGGCGTAATTAATCCTACAAGTTCATCGGTTTTATCTTCGAGTCCCGAGACTTGCATTGCCGCTTCGGCCGCATGTAGATTAGGTTCCCCACCATTGTGATTATCAGCTAACATCAAAGAGGCCAATGTCGCACGGGTAGCCGCAATCCATCCGATCAGTTCCTTGACGCCGGCGTCTTGGTCCATGCCTTCCAATGCAGCTTCTGCCGCTCGGAGCCTGTGTTCGACCCCCGTCGGTTTACCGGCAATCAATAGAGCAGAACCATAATACACCCATAACTCCGGTCTTACATCCAGTTCCTTGGAAGTCAACGAATCTAGCCAATCGAGTGCCATTCTTGCAGCCCCGCGCAGATGCAACGGCATCCCGCCGCCTTGAAGCAGGCGCGAGCTTCGCGTGATGTCCCGAGCTTCTACGGCATGATGAAACGCCTCGATTTCGAAGCCATGGCCTTCATACCAAATGCTCGCTTGTTGGTGCAATTTGGAGATATCGCTGCCGTCCGTACTTTCCAGCAGCCGTCTACGGAGGATATCCGCGAACAAATGGTGATAGCGATACCAACGTCGTTCTTGATCCAGAGGAATAACAAACAAGTTTTTACGATCAAGCTCGATTAACATATCACTACCGGAAATCTCAGGATTGGGCACCATGTCATCACATAACGATCCGCACATTCGGTCGAGGATAGAGGTTCGTAGTAAAAAATCCTGTACAGCTGAAGGCTGCCGTTGCAGAACCTCTTCTGCCAGATAATCCAACACGAAATGGTGATTGCCCGTGAAAGACTGAAGGAGCCGATCGGCATCGTGGTCTTCCTGTATAGAAATCGCAGCCAAGCGCAGGCCCGCAGCCCATCCCTCGGTACGTGATTGTAACTCGGTTATATGATCCGTGGAGAGATTAAGTTCCATGACATGGTTAAAGAGGACTTCAGCTTCGGGAAGAGTAAATCTCATATCAGCGGCGCGCAGTTCGGTTAATTGATCCCGAGCCCGCAATCGCGGCAGAGATATGGCGGGGTTCTCGCGGGTCGTTAGGACAAGGTGCATCTGTGTAGGAAGGTGGTCCAGCAAGAAGCATACAGCTTCGTCAACCTCTCTCGAACTGGCCGCATGATAATCATCAAGGACAAGGATGAAAGGAGACGGAATGGTCGAAAGTTCATTAAGAAGAGCCGTCAGGATGGATACGGTCGGTGTCGGTTGAGGTGAGCGGAGTACAGATAGCACGCCTTCTCCTATATTCTCCGATAGGGTCTGAAGAGCGGAAATCATATACGTCAAAAAGCGTGTAAGTTCGGTATCTCCTTGTTCAAGCGAAAGCCATGCGGCCGGTCGTTTGCAACCGGCTAGCCATTCGCAGACTAACGTCGTTTTGCCATAGCCCGCCGGTGCAGAGATTAGGGTCAACTTGCGGTGCAGACCCTTGTTTAGTCTTTCAGTTAACCGTTGGCGTATAACCGCCTTTGACCGGAGCGCAGGCATATATAATTTGGTGGTGTTTATTGGGGTTGACATATGACTATTATAACAACACCCATTATCCATCATCAATGAGGTTGTGGGGGCGTCTTGTGGTACGGCTCACCTCACCTTAATGGAACTTCATAAAGCATTTCTTTGCAGCTTATATACCGGTCTTTTGCAAGGACAGAGTTATTCCCTTTTTCCTAGGAGTAGAAGATCTCCCCCGCTACCCAAGCAATGCCAATATTCCCTCCACAGAGCGATCGACAAATGCCTGTTCGGGACGAGACTTCAGAATCACGGTCAATCCTATTAAAGATACAACTAATGTCTGAGCCAACCGCTTAGCGTCAAGGTCGGGCCCCAATTCACCTGAATGTTGACCACGCTCGATTGTTTCTTCAAATATCACCGAAAGGTACATTTGATGCTCCCTTGTCAGAATCTCAAATTTCTCATCGTGAGGGGCTATTTCCACCATGGAGTTGATGCAGAAGCATCCCCAGTGTGGGTCTTTCCCGCGTCCTTTGACCGCCAACTCTTCGAATAGAACACGAAATGCCTTCTTGGCGGAAAGAAAACTTTGCAAAGTGGAACGAATACGGGCAGCATGAGCACTCGTATATTTCCGCAGTGCCGCTTCAAACAACCCCTTCTTATCTCCGTAAGCCGCGTATAAGCTCGGTCTCTGTATTCCCATTCGGGACGTTAACTCGCTCAAAGAGGTCGCTTCAAATCCTTTCTCCCAAAAGAGTTGCATCGCTGCAGTCAATGCCTTCTCCTCATCAAACTCACGTTGTCGAGCCATAAGGTGAGCGTTGCCGTCTAAAGCTGCTTAATGATGTCTTCCAGCTCATCGACCAAGCCTTTTGCCGTTTCAAAATCCGTATTTTTCAAAGCTAATTCGATCTGCATTTCAACGGCCTTTTTCTTTTGTTCGTTTTCCAAATAGTCTTTATTAAAATGGCTGGCGTAGATCATCTGTCTGAATTTGCGCATACTCATTTTTCTAATCGTCTTGTCGTCAATGATCAGCACATAATCCATACCGTTTACGACTGAATAGAAATCGTGGGAAATCATCAGAATCGCGCCTTTGTAGTCTTCAATGGCTTTCTCCAGCGCGATCTGCGTATAGAGGTCCAAATGGCTGGTCGGTTCGTCAAGCAGCAGCAGGTCGGCTTGACTACCAGCGACTTTAGCCAGTTGAAGCAAGTTTTTTTCTCCACCGGATAATGATTGGATCATCTGATCCAGGATTTCTCCTTCAAAGCCGTAGTTCGGAAGATATGCTCTAATCTCGTCATACGTTTTGAACCCTGCGTCGATGAATTCATTAAGGATCGTATTCGAGTCTTTTAGCGTTTCGTCTTGAAGCTGTGATAAATAAGCCACTTTCACATCTGCATTGATTTCGATGGAGTCATGATTGTTCTTGAAGATTTCGCGGAGCAAAGTCGTTTTCCCTGTGCCGTTCGGGCCGATGATTGCGACTTTATCTGTAGATTGGATCTCGAAATTAACGTTGTGCAGAAGCAACTCGTCGAAGGCGACGCTGTAATTGGCAACCTTTACAACAGTGGCGTCTTTCACTTCACGATACAGATCAAAACGAATATTCGGCTGCTTGATCTCGACAAACGGCGCTTTGATTCGGCGTGCTTCCAATCTTTCCTGAAACTTAACTCTGGCTTTTAACGCCCTTCCTCTGGACGCGTCTGCAACATTTGTTGCGATCTCTCTCAGATTATCGATAATGTGATCGTATCGCTCAATTTCTTCGGCTTCGGCGATCGCGATTTCTTGCAGCTCGATCTTGGTCTGAAGCAGCGAGAAGTTATAATCGATATACCGCCCGTCAAACTCCTGGATCTCCATGTTTTCGAGGTGGATGATTTTATTGAAGCAATGATTCAACAGATAGCGGTTGTGCG
>DJTQ01000090.1 GCA_002439285.1 Paenibacillaceae bacterium UBA6304 | reverse complement strand
TGTGCTCTTCCGATCTTTTTGGACCGTAGACAGCCGCCGTATTTTTCGTAAGCCCAATCAGACCGTGTTTGGAAGCCACGTAAGCGGCTCCTCCCTTTGCCCCGAACAGTCCACCGACCGAAGCATTGTTGACGATGACGCCTTTCCCTTTTTCCAGCATAATTTGGATTGCCGCACGTGAAGCATACATAGGTCCGTTTAGATTGACGCCTAGAACACGATCCCAATGCTCGTTCGTCATTTCTCCAACCGGGATAAAGTTGTCCATGATGCCCGCATTGTTAACCAAAATATCTACGGTGCCATAGGCTTGTACCGTTTGGTCGATCATTTGCTGCACCTCGGATTCCTTGGCCATATTCGCCAGGACCCCTAAAACTTCTCCCCCTGCTTGCTTAATGGAAGCGGTGACCTCGTTGATCCGTTCCTCATTGACATCAGCCGCTACTACCTTGGCTCCCTCTTTGGCAAACAATTCTGCAATTGCTCTTCCCATACCGGAACCTGCCCCGGTCACGATCGCTACTTTATTGTTTAATCTCATCTCATTTACCTCCCATTCATATTGGTTAATATTGGTTTATTCTTACCATTAATATAGCTTATTAGTGAATAGTAATCAAAAATTTAGCTTTTCAATTCATATATAAACCAATTTAAAATTCTAAAATTTTAATATTTGTGATTTAAATCACATATTATGTGAAATAAATCACTTATACTTAAGACATCAAAGATGATCATCCAAAAAACAAACACAAATCCTAAAGGAGTGGTAAATATGTTTAACAATTTCCTGAGAACTAACAAGTACGCAATGTGGTTTTTGACAGTGCTTCGGATATACCTCGGCTATCAATGGATCACGGCTGGCTGGCACAAAATCACAGGCGGGTTTGACGCCGCAGGCTTCCTGAATGGAGCGATTGCTAACAGTACCGGTGAACATGCAGCCGTCCAAGGATGGTGGGCCACATTCCTGCAGCATGTAGCACTTCCCGGTGTAGATATCTTCAACGTGATGGTTCCTTACGGTGAATTCCTGGTAGGCTTGGGCCTGCTGCTCGGAACGTTCACTACATTCGCCGCCCTGATGGGACTAATCATGAACGCAGCCTTCCTTTTCTCGGGTACAGTAAGCACCAACGCACAAATGCTCCTGCTTGAAGTCATTGTCGTCGTAGCCGCCGCAAATGCCGGAAAAATCGGTCTCGACCGTTATGTTCTCCCTTACCTGCGTGGATTATTCCACAAAAAAGAAGAAACTGCTAAGCCTGAAATACCAGCTCCAAGACATGGGATGAAAGTGAAACATACCGCTTAATGTCCGGATGCCTAACAAAATAATTAAAAAAGCCAGGGAGCTCAATCGAGCCTAATCCCCGGCTTTTTTATTGATCATCTTTTTCAACAACAATCACTTACTACTGCCTGAAGCGCTTCGCCACCCCAGATAGCAAAGGAGCGCAATACAACCTCCCGTCAAAAACCCGCCGGCAATATTTGGTGTAATGCACGCCAAGATACAACCGGCTCAGTCCGATCAGCAAGATGATCGCGAGGTCTCTCCCGCTCATACAGCGCTTTCAGCCCTTTGTTAGCAAGCCAGCACTGCGGCCGTTAGGCATAATTTCACCAGTACTCCCCCTGCTTCCCCCTAACCATTATTTCAAATCGTCAAAAATCGTATGTTCGGCTTCCGCTTTAACCGGAAAATGAACTCCCCTTTCCCATGCCAGCTCAAATGTCTCCCAATGCTGGTGCGGTGGAACATCCGAGCCCAGTTTCCCAAACACCCGCTCAATGCTGAGGATTTGGGATTCATGAGCCGCGAGCGCCTGGCGCTTGACGTCCCATCTGCCGTTTTCTTCAATTTTCAGTACGCTGGATGATTCCGAGGCAAAAGAACCCAATTGGTTATAGTACAATTTTTGCACGGAAGGAGCCTTTCCTCCGAATATTACTTCATTCACGGCATGATGAATAACGATATGATCCGCATGGCCGGAGATGCCGTCCACCGGGAAAGTTACGACCACATCCGCCTCATGCCGCCGCAAAAAGTCGGCGATCAACTCCTGCAATGTGGCCGGGGCCGCCTCTTTCAGTTTGCCGTCCCCCATTCCAGCCTGCTCCATCGCCGAAATACCCAGAATTTCAATTGCCTTTTCAAGCTCGATATCCCGCTTTGCTGCCAGCTCCTCACGCGTCATTTCCCCTAAGCGTCCGGTCTTCCCCGCATCTCCTCGGGTCGCTGTAAATAGGACCGCTTGATTCCCTTCATCGGCGATCTGTCGGATCAGATAGGAACAACCAAAAGTCTCATCATCGGGATGTGCATAAATAAAGGCCACCGTCCTGCTATTTTCCATCGTTAATTTCCTCCTTAATTGTTCTGTACATTATTTACTATACTTACTATACTTTAATATTGACTAAGTTAATAAAATTCACTACAATTCAGTAGAATCTAATATAAACAGGTGATCTTACATGAGTCAACATGAGTACCGAATTTTGTTATTTTATAAATTCACACCGATTGCTTCCCCGGAAATTTTTACGGCGGAGCATCTGCAATATTGCAAGGATTTAGGAGTGAAAGGGCGCATCCTGATAGCTTCCGAAGGGATTAACGGCACCGTGTCCGGTACGATCGAGCAAACGGATCGTTATATGGCCGATCTGCGGGCCATGCCGGGATTTAACGATATCGTGTTCAAAATCGACGAAGCCGACGGCCATGCGTTCAAGAAAATATTTGTCCGCCACAAGGAGGAATTGGTCACCTTCCGGTACGAGAACGAACTGGATCCCAATACACTGAGCGGCAAACGCTTGTCTCCGGCTCAATTTTACGAGCAGCTTCAAGGGGAAGATGTAATCGTCATTGACGGTAGAAATGATTACGAATACGACATTGGCCACTTCCGCGGAGCAATCCGTCCCGAAGTAGAATCTTTCCGGGAATTCCCGCAGTGGATCCGCGAAAACTTGAGCGAGCATAAAGACAAGAAGGTGTTGACCTACTGCACCGGCGGCATCCGTTGCGAGAAGCTAACCGGCTTTTTGCTCAAGGAAGGGTTTGAGGATGTTGCCCAGTTGGAAGGCGGAATTGTTACCTACGGTAAGGACCCTGAAGTTCAAGGAAGGCTATTCGACGGCAAATGTTACGTGTTTGATGAGCGTATTTCCGTTCCGATCAACCGTACGGAAGAAGATATCGTCATTGCCAGCTGCCATCACTGTGGCGTAACGCATGACCGTTACATCAACTGTCCCGTATGTAATCTCCAATATGTATGCTGTGAAGATTGCGAAGATGAGCATCAGGGCTTCTGCTCCGACGCGTGCATGGAAGCCGTGCAGGCCGTTAAGCACGGCTGATCTCGCGCCCCGAGAGGAGTGTATGTCTTGAACCAACCGAAGGATCTGTCCACCCGAGACCGGATTTTGCAAATGATGAAAACCTCCGGTCCCCTCAGCACCAAAGAAATTACCGGCCAACTGGGCATCACCGAAATGGCGGTCCGCCGCCATCTCGGAACGATGGAACGCGACGGCCTGATCGAGTCAAAAATGGTACGCCAGACGATGGGCCGCCCCACTGCCGTTTATGGGTTGACCGAACTGGCGGAAAGTATGTTCCCCAAAAAATATCATACTCTGACCTTAGATCTGCTCGGCGAATTGGAGCAGGAGTGTGGTGAAGAGACCGTAAATCGCCTTTTTGATCGTCGTAAAGATAAATTGAACCGGCAGTACGAAGCAGATATGCACGGAAAAGATCTTTTTGAAAAAGTGCAACGGCTGGCAGAAATCCAAAATGAAAATGGCTATATGACGGAATGCGAGACACAGGATGATGGCCAGTATGTTCTCATGGAGCACAACTGCCCGATTTCCCAAATTGCAAACCGGTATAACCACGCATGCGAGTGTGAACTCAAGCTGTTTGAATCGCTGTTGGATGCCAAAGTCGAGCGCACGGAATGTCTCGCCCAAGAAGGTCAGAAATGCGTTTACGTTATTAAGCCTTCATAAGTGAACATAAATTAACAAAACAACCTCCGGTAAATCGCGTTTGCGATCCCGGAGGTTGTTTGAATTATATAGATAGACGGTTATATATCATTAAAGGCCTTCAATTCGTCTTCAATTGTTTGCCGGATCAGTGCAATGCACTCTTCGGTCGTCTTGGCGAAAACTTTATGTCCGTTAACCATCGCGTAAGGTCTGATTTTACACAAGCCGCATAAATTAAGACAGTCCAGTCGCAGCACGGCGATCTCAGGATACTCTTCCTCGAGCATCTCCAGCTCCAGCGCGCTCATCAGATTACTGTCGCAGACTTCCACGACAACGATGCCCATCCCCACTTTTTACTCACCTCAAAACTGAAATTATCCTATCCGATGACTCATTATGATTAAACAAGCTCTATTTGTCAATGCAACGCACAGGCTATTTAACATACTTAATATACATTTATGTTGACTAAGCTGCAATGGATAATTATAATAATAAGTGTTCAAAATAACTTTACATATTCAATGGAGAGGATGATAAACAATGGCACATCAATTACCAGCACTTCCTTATGCAAACAATGCACTCGAACCGCATATCGACGAACAGACTATGATGATTCACCATGACCGTCACCATAATACTTACGTAACTAACCTGAATGCGGCGCTTGAAT
>DJTQ01000247.1 GCA_002439285.1 Paenibacillaceae bacterium UBA6304 | reverse complement strand
CGCGCCCATGCCGGAGGAAGCACCCTGCACCTCGCCGCGCGACGGCTTCATGCGATACACAAGCCAAATGAGCCACGGCGCGCCAAGCGCCGCCGTAGCGGAGCCGGCCGGCAGTAAGCCGAACGCCGGCTCCAGCAATAGTACGGCCAGATCGGCCGCCACCAGCACGATCGCTCCCCAAATGGCTGCGCCGGGGATGAGCAGACGGTGGCGGTGCAGGCCCATCAGCCGCAGCAAATGCGGCGCAATGAGGCCGACGAAGCCGATCGGCCCCACCGCGCTGACCGTTACCGCGGCCAGCAACACGGCCGTCAGCACGCTGACCGTCCGGGTTAAGCCGATTCGCTGGCCGAGCGACTTGCCGACATCTTCATCCATCAATAGAATGTCGAGATTCCGGCTGAACAGCACCGACAGCAGCAATCCGCCCAGTACCCACGGCCAGATCGCCGTCACGTTGTGCCAATCGTTCTGAATCAATGAACCGGAGCCCCAAAGGAACAGACCGGCGGTTTCATTTTCAAACAGCAGTTGAAGCGTCCCTGTCAGCGAGGAGAGCACCAGCGTGAGTGACATGCCGCCCAAAGCCAGCCGTACAGGCGCACTCCGCTTCCGCCCGGCCATCAGAAATACAATCGCCCCAGCAAGAAGTCCGCCTGCCATCGCTGTCAGCAGCGGAAACCCGCCTATCAGCGACGGGAAAAAGATCGTGGCCGCCACCACGGCCAAATAGGCTCCTGCGTTAATGCCAAGCGTACCGGCCGATGCCAGTGGATTGCGGGTCAGCGTTTGGAGAAGAACGCCGGCCACGGATAGCGCTGCACCCGCAAGCGCTCCAATCAGCGCCCGGGGCAGCCTGACCCCACGCACGATCTGTTGTAACGGATCGTCCAGCGCCGGATGGAACAGCGCTTCCCGGATCAAAGGCAGCGAGATGCCCGCCGTACCCTGCGTGATCTGTACGCACAGGAGCAACAGCAGAATGAGCGGGCCTGCCGCAAAAACAAGAAGAAGCGACCCCCGGGAGGTTCGCTTCTGACGAGTTCCGGCATCCGCCTTAGCCGGACTGAGATCCGTACTCATGGCGCCAGCACGGACAAAGCTTTATCCACGAGCGTTTTCGCAGACAGCGGTCCGCCGAACACCCACGAGTCTCCCCCTAACGCATAGGTGCGGTTTTCTTTTACGAAATTCAGGTTTTTCCAAACCTGGTTTTCCTTCAAGTGCGTCTCAAACACATTGTCGTCATCCTGCACAATATATAAAAAGTCTGAGTCCTGAAGCGCCGGGAAAGCTTCCACGGATTTTTCCGAATAGCCGTATACTTCATAGGCCGGTTCTTTATTCGCGTTTTGGAGCCCGATTTTATTCAGGATCTTCACCGCCATCGAGTTATCCGTAAAAATGCGGAATACCGGCGAATTTTGGTTGCTGAAAGCTTGAACCAATGTAAATTCATTATTTTCCTTACCCGCAGATTTTATTTTCTCGGACGCTGCCTGATAAGTCTCGTCCAATCCGGCAAGCACTTGTTTAGCCTCTTCCTGTTTGCCCACTGCATCCGCGATCGTATTAAACGTATCGATCATTTCCTGATATTGGTCGACGCCGTTCTCATCCTGATAAGGCGAAAAAGCAATTGTCGGCGCAATATCCGCCAGTTTGTCATAAATGTCCTTTGCCCGGAAATCCGATGTAAGAATCAGATCGGGGTCCAGCGCCATAATGGCTTCCAGATTGGGCTCCTGACGGGTTCCTACGTCCTGCACGCTCTCATCCAGTCCCGGCGTCGTATTCACCCAAGCCTGGTATCCCTTCACATCGGCTACTCCGATCGGCTGAACCCCCAGAGCAACCAAATCCTCGGCATAGGTATACTCCAAAGCTACGATCCGCGTCGGCGTCCCTTCGACATCGGCTGTTCCGAGCGCATGTTTAAAGGAGCGTACACCATCGGCCTGTTGTCCCGAGTTCGTCGCATTTTCGGCTTGTCCCGCCGCATTACCTGCATTTCCGCCATTGCTGGTAGCTCCCGGGTTATTATTATTTTTCGCATTTCCGCATGCCGCCAAGACCAGGCAAATACACATGACGGAAACCATCATTTTAATCATCTTCATTCTCTTCACCCTTAACTCCCCCATTATGTAAAAATAAAGCTTTTACTCCGCCTTCGCCTGCGCTTCCATTGCAGCTACCAGTTTGCTTCGCTTGACCTCCCGGTCTGCCTTTGACAGCTTTGGACAGCCGTAACAATAACCGTGTCCCGTGTCCGTCCGATAGGCCAGGCAGCAGGTCGGTTTCATCCGGGTCATCTCACCGGGACGATATGGATCATCGATCCAAATTTCCTTCAAGTCAAAAGGATTCCGTTTCAAGCCGAACCACTTTGCTTCAAGCAGTTTGGAAAAAAAAGCATACTGCTCCATAAAGGGTTCAATAACGGAGGAATCGCCCATCTGCTTGCCCAAATAATCCAAATAAAATTCCACGCCGAGCGGCATTTGCCCCCATAATTGCGTCACGGGTAATCTCGAAACCGCTGAAGCCGTTTCCATAACCGGCCGTAGCGTATCCTGTACAAAAGCCCCCAGCACCTCTTCACGCCATTCGGTATAGTTTCTCGTCGGCCAAGGATGCTCTGTAGTATCTTTGAGCACAAAGAAAATCCGCGGATACTCATTTACTATATCAATCTGAATAATGAGATTTGTAAGCGAAAAATCCACGCCCCCGCGACACCCCGAGACCATATACAGCATGGCGGCAGGAATGACCCGCCAACAAGCCGCATAATAAGTGGCAGCAACCTGGATATCCTGACCCTTAATCTGCTCTTGATATACTTTAAGCAGGGTTTCCGTCTGTTCACGATTCGACAGATCTTCCGCCGGCATCGTGAACAGGGCCTCCGCCCTCTCCTCGGTTACTATGGAGAGCGCCTGATCGAGCAACTCGTAATCTATATTTTTCATTTTGCCTCCTGTACTCTTGCCGGTCTTATGCTACAGGAACGAGACTACCTTGTTAGTTAATTCTTCCTTTTTGCCGGGCCGGACTTTACCTTCTGTAGCGGCACGGTACAATTCGTAAGGAAGACAGAGCGGCACCCCGCTGCGGGGATCGGTTACAATATCCGCTTCGATGCCGAACACCTCACGCAGCACTTCGGAGGTAACTACCTCTTCAGGAGCTCCCACGGCAACCGCCTGGCCTTTCTTAATCGCAATCATATGATGAGCGTATCTGGCCGCATGATTCAAATCATGAACTACCATCACGATGGTACGACCCGACTCGGCATTCAATTCCTCAAGCAATTGCAGCACTTCAAGCTGATGAGCCATATCGAGAAAAGTCGTCGGTTCATCAAGGAACAAAATATCGGTTTCCTGGGCCAAAGCCATAGCAATCCAAGCCCGCTGGCGTTGTCCACCGGACAATTGTTCCAGGGAACGGTCGCTGAACTCACCCATTCGCGTAGCTTCAATTGCCCAATCGATAATCTTACGATCTTCCTCTTTTAATCCGCCAAACCCTTTCTGATGCGGAAACCGGCCGTAAGAAATCAATTCATACACCGAGAGTCCTTCAGGCGCGGTCGGGTTCTGCGGTAAAATCGCCAGTTGCTTGGCAACTTCCCGGGTCGACTGTTTATGGATCGACTTGCCGTCGAGCAACACACTTCCATCTTTAGGCTGCAAAATACGGGCCATTGTTTTTAAAATCGTTGATTTCCCCGACCCGTTCGCTCCGACCAATGCTGTGATTTTTCCCTGGGGAATCGATATATTCAAATCCTGGACAATCAACCGGTCCTCATACGCGATATCCAAATGGGAGGTCTTTAAAATTGCCATGACCATCTTCCTTTCCGTATATGACCTGAAAATGAGGTCCGAAGCATTCCTAAAATCTTTCCTACTTTCTAAAGATACTGATAATCATTATCACTTGTCAACAGGAATTTCTGCCCGAATGCACAAAGGGGCGCCAATTATTGGCACCCCTCTGCTATGTTTACTTTTCTCTTTATTCTTGGACGCTTTGAGCCAGCCGCACCAGCATATGAGCCAGCGCATGTTGATGTTCCGGTTCTCCGGCCTTCCACAATTCCTGCAGCAGCTTCTCCTCGCGGTTGCGCGGCTGCTCTTTGGCTGCCAGATAATTACCGATCCGTTCAGCCGCCTGGGCCATGGTC
>DJTQ01000062.1 GCA_002439285.1 Paenibacillaceae bacterium UBA6304 | reverse complement strand
CAGTATCAACTACAGTATCAACCACAGTATCAACTACAGGATCGGCTACAGGATCAGCTAAAGGCCAACTGCGGCCGCTTGCGGGATCAACTGGGGACCAATTAAAGGATCCTCTGCAGGTTGAGTAGGGACAACATGAGGAGCGGAACCGCTAAAGTTATCAAAATTAGAATAGATCGGGAGGAATCCAACTATGTCTTCATTCGTGATATACCCGGCGATTGATATCCGGGGCGGAAAATGCGTACGTCTCGTTCAAGGGGATTATGCCCGTGAGACGGTATACAATGAGAATCCGGTGGAAGTCGCCCGCTCTTGGGAAGCGCAGGGCGGGAGCTTCATCCATCTGGTCGATTTGGACGGGGCGAAAGCAGGGCATCCGGTGAACGATGCGCTGATCGGTGAGATCGCCCGCAGTGTGCAGGTGCCGGTTCAAGTCGGCGGCGGCCTGCGGACGTTGGCCGATGTCGAGCGGCTGCTTGGTCTCGGCGTCAGCCGGGTCATTATCGGCACCGCGGCGATTGAAGACCGCACGTTTACCGAAGCGGTACTCGGCACTTACGGCGACAAGGTCGCCATCGGCATTGATGCGCGTAATGGATATGTAGCAACGCGCGGCTGGCTTGAGACTTCCGAGGTACAAGCGGAAGTACTGGCCAAAGAGCTCGCCTCCAAGGGGGCGGAGACGTTTATTTTTACCGACATCTCCCGGGACGGGATGATGCAAGGGCCGAACGTGGAGGCGATCCGTTCGCTGGCGCAGGCTTCGGGTCGCCAGGTGATCGCCTCCGGTGGAGTAACCGTGCAGGACGATCTTCTGAAGCTGGCCGCTTATGCCGATCAAGGTATCGGCGGGGCCATTGTCGGCAAGGCGCTTTACACTGGCAGCATTGACCTGGCGGCGGCAATCGAAGCCATTTCATCGGCAGTGAAGTAGAGAAGGGGAGTTGAGAGGACGATGCTGGCTAAACGAATCATTCCATGTCTGGACGTGAAGGACGGCAGGGTTGTGAAAGGCGTCAATTTCGTAAATCTCCGCGATGCCGGGGACCCGGTCGAATTAGCTGCGCTTTATGACCGCGAGGGAGCGGACGAGATCGTATTTCTTGATATATCCGCTTCAAATGAAGGGCGGGCCACGATGATCGAGGTTGTCCGGCAAACTGCCGGGGAGATTGCGATTCCGTTCACAGTAGGGGGCGGTATTTCCCAAGTGGATGATATGAAGCGTATTTTGCGGGCCGGTGCCGACAAGATCGGAATCAACACGGCAGCCGTCCTGAATCCGCAGTTAATCTCCGATGGAGCGCGCCGTTTCGGTTCTCAGTGCATCGTTGTGGCGGTAGATGCCAAGTTCAATCCGGTGTGGGGCGAATGGGAAGTCTATACGCATGGCGGCCGTAAGGCGTCCGGGATCAAGGCCCTGGATTGGGTCAAAGAGGCCGAGTCGCGTGGGGCCGGTGAGATCCTGCTGACGAGTATGGATGCCGACGGCACCAAGGACGGATTCGATCTGCCGCTTACGAGTGCGGTAAGCCGTTCGATAGGGATTCCGGTCATCGCCTCCGGAGGCGCGGGTAAACCGGATGATTTCTACGAAGTGTTCACGGAAGGACAGGCGGATGCTGCGCTTGCGGCAACGATTTTTCACTATAAAGAAATTGCTGTACCTGATTTAAAGAAAGATCTGAAGTCCAGAGGGGTGGAAATTCGATGACACAAAACCAATCGCTGCAGCTTACTTTGCCGCTGGAGGCACTTGTACAGGAGATCAAATGGGATGCGCACGGACTGGTTCCGGCCATCGTTCAGGACGCGTCAAGCAAAGAAGTGTTGATGCTCGCCTATATGAATCGGGAATCTTTAGGCAAATCGGTGGAAACGGGCCAAACGTGGTTCTGGAGCCGTTCCCGCTCCGAGTTGTGGAATAAGGGCGCAACATCGGGCAATACTCAACAAATTCGTTCGCTGCGCTATGATTGCGATGGGGATACGTTGCTGGTGGAAGTGGATAGTAAAGGTCCGGCCTGCCATACCGGAGAGGATACTTGTTTCTTCCGCACAGCTGCTGTCGGGGAAGGCGACGCGGCACCTGGGGCATCTATCGGTTGGACTGAATTCGTGCCGGAACAGCAGGCTGGGCAAAGCGCGAATCAACATAGCAACCGGTTTTCGGTCTTAGACGAACTGGAGCAACTGATAGCAGATCGCTATAAGGAACGCCCGGAAGGTGCTTATACCACATATCTGTTCGATAAAGGCATCGATAAAATTTTGAAAAAAGTAGGCGAAGAGACCGCCGAATCGATCATCGCGGCCAAAAACGGGGATAACGACGAGTTACGGTACGAGGTTAGTGACTTGATCTATCACCTGCTGGTGCTGCTGCGCGAACGCAACCTGCCGCTCGACGACATCATGCAGGAACTTGAGCGTCGTCATGAACGGCCGCGCCGGGATTAGGCGGAGAACGGGGGAACTCACCATGCTGATCGATTATCATACGCATCACGCCCGCTGCGGGCATGCCGTCGGTTCGTTGGAGCAGTATGTACAGCGCGGAATCGAGATCGGCTTATCTCAAATCGGACTGTCTGATCATATGCCGCTATTACATGTTGATCCGGCTACATATTATCCTGAAATGGCCATGCCGATGGAAGAATTGCCGCGTTATGTGGAAGAGGCGTTTGTGCTTAAGGAGAAATACCGGGGTCAGATTGACATCAGAGTAGGTCTAGAGGGAGATTACATCGAAGGCTGGGAAGAGCAGATCGAGCGCATCATCCAAGAGTATCCTTGGGATTATGTGATCGGATCGGTTCATTTTCTCGGCGAATGGGATGTATCGGATTTCCGGCAGGTGCATCATTGGGAGGGCCAGGACGTGTTTGCTGTGTACGAGCGGTATTATGATGCGGTAGCCAAAGCGGCACGGACGGGGTTTTACGACATCATGGGCCATCTCGATGTGATCAAGCGCTTTGGCAATCGGCCGGATGCGGCCAGAGATGCCGAAGCGATCCAGTTGGAGCGCCAAACGCTGAACGCTGTCAAAGCGGCCGGTGTGGCGATGGAGCTGAACGCCTCCGGGTTATCCAAGCCTGTAGCGGAGATGTTCCCGAGCTGCCGGATTATGAAATCCGCCGTGGAGTTGGGAATTCCGCTCACAATCGGCTCGGATGCGCATGATCCGCTCAAGCTGAGCGAGCATCTGGATAAGGCGCGGGCGTTGTTGTACGAGCTCGGCGTGCGTGAACTGGCGACGTTCGCGGGACGGCAAAGAACGATGGTGCCGTTCACGATTTAGAGAGCTTATTAGCCAGATCCATAAACCTAAAGACGGTCCTGGGACCGTCTTTTTTGGCATACGAATTTATTGCTCTAATAAGGAAGCTCTAACAGAACAGAAGGATTTAGATACAAGCAGTTTTGCACAGAAGTTTGAAGCTGGGCATGGTATAGGCATTTTTGAAAAGACAATCTGAAAGACATTACTTCCTCTTACCCTTTTTTCGACTCATGATCGACCAAACCACTAGAACAACCAGCAACACCGGTATAGACAAAGCCAACAAAGAGATGATGGTATTTTCCCAGACAAAATTCATGGTAAACCTCCGGAATTTTTAAGAAGTATTTAATGAAATATTCATACTTAATTACTCTATTCGGTAAATCAGCGCCTTTTCCTTTTAGTGGAATAAATTCCTTTTGAATGTGCATATTTCCGTAAGTATTTCCCGTGGGAGGACAGCTTTCACTATGGTATACTGTGAGATGGAGAATAAGACTTGAAAGTAAGATAAGGGAGGTGCCTTGTTTGAAAGAGAAAAGGGAACCGGAGGAGAAACGGGGAAATGTATTGCCGATCTCAATGGATGCTGGCTTTTTCTTTGAGCGGGCTGTCTCTTCACTGGACCGTTACCACTACGACAAGGCATTGAAATATTTTCGCAAAGCGGTGGAGTATGAACCGAACAATCCGGTAAACCATTGCAATATGGCGGGGATTTTGTCGGAAATGGGGGATTACGAGGCGTCCAACGCCGCGCTATCCGTCGTTCTGAAGGAGATCGACCCGAATATGACGGAATGTTATTTCTATATGGCGAATAACTATGCGAACATGGATTTGTTCGAAGCGGCCGAAGAGGCGCTGGTGACGTATCTGGAGGAGGATGCCAACGGACAGTTTCTGACGGAGGCGGAGGAAATGATGGACCTGCTCCAATATGAGCTGGACCGTCCGACGA
>DJTQ01000064.1 GCA_002439285.1 Paenibacillaceae bacterium UBA6304 | reverse complement strand
GACAGGATCACGGCAGGCTGTCCCGTTCCTTCCTCCCCTTCACCGCTTCCTTCTTCTTGACCCTGTTCCCCCGTGTCGCCTATCCATAATCGCTCTTCCGCCCGCGATTGAAGTACGATAGGCCGCCCGGTAAAAGGGACCTTAATGGGTAACTCATAACTGATCTCAAGGCCGAAATAAGGCTTTTTGCCTGTCTTCATATCCGGTACGGTCACACGGCTTACATGTAATCGGTTTTCATTCAGCCAGGTACCTTTCAAGAACGGCCGGATAAGCGGCTTTACCACCGGGTCCAGCACGCTTTCGGTGACACTGTTCTTTATATCCTGCAGGGGTTCAACGCCTTTGTCTGCCGCTGAAGAGATCCAATCGGATAGCGGAGCGGGGAACGAAGAGGCATACTGTTCCGCCCAGTCAGACAAAGAAATTCTAGGCATGCTCGGAGCGGAAGAGGTCCCCCCTTCTCCAGCCAGCAATTGCCCAGAACCGTCCGCTCCCGCCGAATCGGCAGGCTGCTTAGAAACCGCTAAGGCCACGGGATAAATATGAGCTGAGACCTGCTTGACTGCATTGGCAGTCACGGCGTGCATTTGAGTGGATAACAAAGTCATTTGAACCATGTAAATAAACAGGAATATGACTATAACGAACACTGGCATCACGAGGGAAGCTTCAAGGACGATACTTCCCTGAAGCTGCCGGTCTTCATTCACCCGATCTTCGTTAATAGGAGAAGTCCGCTTGTTTCGTTGCATAATATCCGCTTCCCTCCACCCTGCCTGTTAAAGCGCCAGAGTCCCCCATCATTTTGGCAACACCCGGGAGAAACCATAAGGGGATCGCAGCCGTAACCGTACTTTTCAAATACGTTGCCCGCTCTTCCGTTGCAATCCCCGTGTTCATGCGAATTACCGCCAACATCCGCGAAAGTCTCTTTTCACTTCGACCGTGAAGCAGCAGAAATATTCGCAAGTGATCCCGGTAAGAAAGCTTCACTTTTAAATAATCACTTAGTGGGATGGATCCTTTTTTCGTAAGCTCGATCATATCCTTTACTGCATGTTCGACGCCGTATAGAAGAGCGGCCGCCAAAATCAAAAGCGGATTTCCCTTCGATCCGTTCTTAATGAACCCCTCCATCGTCCGTATCGCCAACCGCATAGTAAATATCTCCCCGTAAGCAGCGGCAATATTTCCAGCCGGGTTATGAAATCCGTACAGTATATACTCAACTTCCTGTTTGTCGGCATTCAATGAATCCGCCAAGACTTGAATCTTATCCCCGGCGCTTCCGCTTCCCTCCAAAAGCTCGTCCAGCGTACTGATATCAAGATAGTTAAAATAACTAACGATATACTCGGTCTGAAAGCAGCTATCCGACATCCCTTTCATAAGACCGGATAGTCCACCGTATAGCGAATCCATTCCGCCCATTGCCTCGCCTCCGGCATCATAAGGACTTTCGTTAACAGAGGAACCGGCATCATCCTCATTGATAGCCTGCTGATTCATTTCCCGATTCGACTTGTAGAAAGATTCCAGTCGGTTAAACTGCTCCTGCTGCTCCTTCAGGTTATCTTTTAGATCCGAGATCCGGCCGATCAGGTTCGTCGCGTCTTTCAGCTTACCGCTGGCTTCGCGCTCGATTCGCTTCCTCTCTTCGTCGGACCCCCGATAGGCTTCCAGCGTCTTTTTGTTCTGCTCCAGGATGTTCCCGGCACCCGAATCCGCATATTCGCGCATATACTTGTTCGCCTTTCCAACCATACCGCTCACTGCGGATTCCAGTGCACCAGTTGAAGTTGAGGCTGAAGTGACAGCTCCCTCCAGGGACAAGAAGGAATTTACAGAATCGAAAAGCATCCCGAAACCCGCCTCCTGTGCGGCAATATCTCCTTCGAAATCGGAAAACAACTGCTCCGACAACAGCAGATCGCGGCTCTTCTGACGGATCTTGGCAATTTCATCTCCGCCCGTTACCGTCTCTCCGCCTCCAGTGCTTTCGGTCGAGGATACTTCGTTATAACCATCCTGAACCGGACGCTGTTCCGCCTCTTCAATGACAACTTTCATTTGTTCGTTGATATCTTTTACTTCAATAAGCAGTTTCCTCGCCTGCGGAAGCAATTCCTTATGCTGCTTCTGGGCCTCCCGGTTTCTATCCTCCAGCTTGCCGAATAACCGGGAGGCTCCATATTGATAACGGCTGATCTCCAGGGTATAGATCCGATCCAACGGCTCCCTGTTCCGATCCTCCTCCACCTTCCAAGCATAGTCGGCATACTGCGCGGCGACATCCGCAGCAGTGGAAATTCCATCATCGGAGGAAGCGCCGGATAGCCCCGAGCCTCCGGAACGTGGAATAAGCGGCCCAATTTCTGCGGCAGCCTGTGCCGCCTTGCTCTGTTTCTCCAGCAACTCATCCAGCTTCGCTTCCCGCCGATCATAGAGCTTTTGTAATTTACCCAGAAGATCTACCGTATTGGATGCCTCCTTCATGATCTGAGACATCGGTTTAAACTTGTTGATCACCTCGATCGTAAAATCGATCGGCGCCTTGTATTTCATCTGCTCCCTGATCTGCTGTTCAAATACGGTGTAAGTCCCAAGCGGACGTTGAAGCTCTGCTGCGGAGGAGTCCAGCCGTACTCCGAGAATTGATAAATCATCGCTTCGCTGTACTAGCTCAAGCTGATCCTGGAGCACTTTCGACATAATGTATCCCTCATCCGTTTCCCCAAAAGCAAACAAGCCATACTGTTCGACAAGCTGGGGGTCGTATGCGGACATAACCGAGCGTGATGCGGCATGGGCCATTATCTCGGTTTTCGCCTGCAAAGCGGACATCCGCGCAAAATCAATAAATATCGCTACGAATGCAAATACCACAGCAAAAATCATAATTAAAAAAATCGAAACCGCTCCCCGTTCGGACCGATGCGGATGAAACATCCTGCTCCTCCTTCCTAGGCCGACAACTTCCTGAATCCTTCCAAGTTACTTACCGAACAATTCC
>DJTQ01000063.1 GCA_002439285.1 Paenibacillaceae bacterium UBA6304 | reverse complement strand
GCTGCATCCTAAGGATGTGCTGCTTGTGAAGGCTTCGCGCGGAATGAAGCTGGAAGAAGTCGTCGACGCAGTCAAAAAAAGCAATCTAGAGATATAAAACCGGCGAAAGGGGGGTGATCCCATGGACTTTGGACTTATTCTATTAACGATCGGTGTATCCTTTATTTTAGCGGTGATCTCGGCCCCTTTGCTGATTCCTTTGCTGCGGCGGATGAAATTCGGACAGCAAATTCGGGGCGAGGGGCCGCAGAGCCATCTAAAAAAGGCGGGTACGCCGACAATGGGCGGAATCGTCATTATTTTGGCGTTTACGCTGGCATTCTTGAAATTTTCCGTTATTAATACGGATTTTTATGTATTGCTTGTAGCGACGCTTGGTTTCGGATTGGTCGGTTTTCTGGACGATTATATCAAAATTGTGTTTAAGCGATCACTGGGATTAACGGCCAAGCAAAAAATGTTCGGACAATTGTTGTTCTCTGCAATTGTTTGCGTGTTACTGATTTCGGAAGGGCACAGCACCGCTATCGGCATACCGGGAACCCAGATTTCTTTTGACTGGGGAGCCTGGTTCTATTATCCGTTTATCATCGTGATGATGCTGGCTATCAGCAATGCGGTTAATTTTACCGACGGGCTGGACGGACTGCTCTCTGGCGTCAGCGCAATTGCGCTTGGAGCTTACGCGGTAATCGCGATGCAGGCGACATCTCTTCCTGCTGCGGTGTGTGCGGCAGCGATGATCGGTGCGGTGCTGGGCTTTCTCGTCTTTAACGCACATCCGGCCAAGGTGTTCATGGGCGATACCGGTTCGCTTGGGATCGGCGGGGCTATTGCCGCCATCGCGATCGTCACCAAGAGCGAATTGCTGTTCCTAATCATCGGCGGGATTTTCGTCATAGAAATGCTTTCCGTCGTCCTGCAGGTCGTATCTTTTAAAACCCGCGGGAAACGGATCTTCAAAATGAGCCCGATCCACCATCATTTCGAATTGTCGGGCTGGTCGGAATGGCGCGTTGTCGTCACGTTTTGGGCTGTCGGCCTGCTGCTGGCGGGCGTAGGACTTTATTTGAACAAGGGGTTGTAGAAATGAAACATCCAGATGAATACCGGGGACGCCAAGTGGTTGTTCTCGGTCTAGCGAAAAGCGGCGTTCAGGTCGCCAAAACCCTATGGCGGAGCGGTGCGGTCGTCACGGTCAATGATAAAAAGACGAGGGAAGAGAGTCCCGAAGCTTCCGAACTGGAGGCTTTGGGAATTTCTGTTGTATGCGGGGGGCATCCGGAGGGGTTGATTAACCCTGACATTGATCTGGTCGTCAAAAACCCGGGCATTCCTTACACAGCGCCTCCAGTAGCTAAGGCGCTGGAGCTTGGCATCGAGGTCGTGACCGAGGTGGAAGTCGCCTATCATTTGACCAAGGCGCCTATCATCGGCATTACCGGGTCGAATGGCAAGACGACCACTACGACATGGATCGGCAATATGTTAGAGGCAGCGGGACTGTCTCCAATCGTGGCCGGCAATATCGGTACACCGCTTTGCGCAGCGGCCGAAACGGCAGGAGCGGAGAACAGGCTGGTGGTTGAGCTCAGCAGTTTTCAGCTTAAGGGGACGCAGCAATTCCGCCCTTCAGTGGCGGTTCTGCTTAACGTCGCTGAGACGCATCTGGATTACCATAGTACGATGGACGACTATATTTCTTCGAAAGCCAAGCTATTCACCAATCAAACCGAGGCCGACACAGCTGTCATCAATTGGGACGACCCTGTATGCAGGGAATTAGTGCCCTACATCAAAGCGAAGCTTCTTCCTTTTTCGATGACGGAGGAACTGCGCACGGCCGGGGTGTACGTTAAACCGGCTTACGTTCCGGATGTACAGGATGGACTTAGCCGAAGCGTCGTGTACCGGGATGAGGACGGCCAGGAGCATATGATCGTGAGATGTGATGAAATTGGCCTGCCAGGCCGCTTTAACGTGGAGAACGCCCTAGCGGCGGTTGCAGCTTCCATAGCGGCCGGTGCGATGCCAGAGTCGCTTGCGGAGCCTTTGCGCGCATTCCGCGGGGTGGAGCACCGCCTTGAGTTCGTGGAGATCAGAGACGGCGTAACT
This sequence comes from Paenibacillaceae bacterium UBA6304, assembly GCA_002439285.1. Lineage (GTDB taxonomy): Bacteria > Bacillota > Bacilli > Paenibacillales > Paenibacillaceae > Fontibacillus. The sequence continues at coordinate 549 of DJTQ01000063.1, read as the reverse complement.
TATTACAACAACTCCAAAGCTACAAATTCCAAAGCAACCGTGATGGCGCTTGGTGCATTGGATAAGCCGATTGTCCTCATCGCCGGTGGCCTTGATCGGGGATCTGATTACATGGAACTCCTGCCCGTGATCAAAGATAAAGTAAAGGCAGTAGTAGCTTTGGGGCAGACGAAGGAGAAAATCGGGCGCGTGGCTGAATTGGCAGGGCTAAGCGACATTGTGCTGGTCGATACTGGAGACAGTGCCGCGGAAACGCTGCGGACTGCGATCTCTAAGGCATCAGGCCTGGCCAAGGACGGCGACATCGTTCTGCTCTCCCCAGCCTGTGCGAGTTGGGACATGTTCTCGTCCTATGAAGAGCGTGGACGCATTTTTAAAGAGGCGGTGCATACCCTTTAAGTAGGGGGGTGGAAAAGCCCCTACTTTCTTGTTAAGAGGTGGCTTCCACGATGGTGAAGGGCCGCAATAAACCTGATTTTTGGTTAATGGCCAGCATATTCGGCTTGCTGGCAATCGGAATTGTGATGGTTTACAGTGCGGGTTCCGTGC
>DJTQ01000197.1 GCA_002439285.1 Paenibacillaceae bacterium UBA6304 | reverse complement strand
ATGTTCGCAAAGGATTGACTTTGCAGCCCCTACTTGCAGGTGGAGGTCAGGAGAATGGTCGGCGGCCCGGCACGGAAAACATCCCGTATGCCGTTGGCATGTCCAAGGCGCTTCGGCTGGCCAAGGAAGGCGGCGCCGCAAGAGCGGCTCACCTCAGAACGCTCAAAGACAAACTGATTCGGGGCATATCCTCTTTGCCGGAGCTTGCGTTAAATTCTGCGCTGGAAGAGAGTGAAGGGGCTCCGCATATTATTCATTTTTCTTATCCGGGGATGAAGTCTGAGGCTCTCCTGCACATGCTGGAGGAGGAAGGTTTCTTGGTATCCACCCGGTCGGCTTGCTCTTCCAAACGGACCGAACCGAGCCGGGTCTTGCTGGCCATGGGGAAAAGCCCGGAAGCCGCCGTCTCGGGCATACGAATCAGCCTGGGGGAAGAACATACGGAAGAGGATGTTGCCGATCTGCTGGAGGCGCTCACGAAGTGTGTATGGCGCGTACGTAATTTAAAGGGAGAGAAATGACATGACATCATACGATATGCTGCTGCTTCGCTTTGGAGAAATTACAATCAAGGGAAAGAACCGATCCCGTTTTGAAAAGGCGGCGCACGCTCACGTAAAATCATTGCTGAAGCCGTATCCGGGAGCGAAGATAATTCGGGAATTCGGGCGGATCTATGTGGAACTGAACGGCGAACCCGCGGGAGAGGTTAGCGAATCGCTTAAACATGTGTTCGGCATCACTTCCATTAGTCCGGTCATAGTCGCTCCTTCCAGGCTGGAAGACATTGTGAGTGCGGCGAAAGACTTCATCGGCCATGTGCCCGCGGACCGGCCAACCACTTTTAAAGTGAATGCCCGCAGAGTATGGAAGGAGTTTCCGTATGGCTCTCTGGAAATGAACCGGCTCGTCGGAGGGCCTATCCTGCAGGCTGCTCCCGGTTTGAAGGTGGATGTCCACCACCCTGAGCTTGAATTGCGTGTGGAAATCCGGGAGCAAGGTACTTATCTTTATTCTGAAGTTATACCGGCTGCCGGCGGATTTCCGCTCGGTACGAACGGCAAGGCGATGCTGCTACTTTCTGGAGGGATAGACAGCCCTGTAGCAGGCTGGTCCGCAATGAGACGCGGGCTCGAAATTGAATGCGTTCATTTTCACAGCTATCCGTTTACAAGCAAGAAGGCGGAGGAAAAGGTAATCGATCTGGCAAAAGTGTTGTCCCGCTATGCCGGGCAGGTTAAGCTTCATCTGGTTCCCTTCACGGAGATTCAAACTTCGCTTGCCGCTACCGGACAGGATAATTTAATTATTACCTTGATGCGGAGATCGATGCTGAGAATTGCTTCCCTGCTCGCAGAGCGGAACGGGGCACTCGCTTTGGTGACCGGGGACAGCCTGGGCCAGGTGGCTAGCCAGACTTTACCGAGCATGAACGTGATCGGCCGGGCAACCGAATTGCCGCTACTTCGGCCGCTGGTCATGAGTGATAAAGATGAAATTATAAGTTTGGCCAAAAAAATAGGTACTTTCGATTTGTCGATCCTGCCTTATGAGGACTGCTGCACTTTATTCGTACCAAAATCACCGACAACGAATCCGAATTTACGTATCATCGAGAAAATTGAAGCAGCGCTTAGCAGCCTCAATGAACAAATCGAAATCGCGGTGCGGGACACGGAAACGCTAGTGATCAAACCGCACGAGGAGATTGTGAGAACACCTGCTGATAACAGCGACGGGAACATTGCGGGAGCAGGAATGATCGACAGCAATTGGTTTTAGTTTAAACGGCAGCCATAAATAAAAAATCGCTCCCTAGGCTTTATAGCCGTTCGGGAGCGATTTTTATTTGGCGCCTGATACTATCGTGTCGCCGGATGGGACCGCCGTTTTTCTTCTTCTTTGTCGCGGTGTTTTTGTTTCTTTCTGTAACCGGCAAATAGAACGACCGCCATAATGAGTGCGATAAACAGATAGCGCAATATAGGGTTGTCCTCAAAAAAGTGAATGAAATGCGGTTCTTCGGTAATCATGTGAGCTGCGGTGTAGGCCAGCACGGCCGCGCCGACATAGGCGATCCAAGGGAACGCTCCCAACAGCTTGATAAACAAGGTGCTTCCCCATACGACGATCGGTACACTAATCAGCAACCCGATGATGACGAGAATCGTATGTTGTCCCGATGCACCAGCTACAGCGATGACGTTATCCAATCCCATCGCAGCGTCCGCAATGACAATGGTTCGTACCGCTGGCCAAAGCGAATCTTTAGCTTCGACGGAATCGTGATCCCCTTCATCGGCAAGGACTTTATAAGCGATAAAGATAAGCAACAGCCCGCCGACAGCAAGCAGCCAAGGAATTCCAAGCAGCCAGACCACCACAAGCGTTGCGACGATGCGAAGTATAATAGCTCCCGCCGTACCGTAAAGGATCGCTTTTTTCTGAACTGTTTTAGGAAGCTTTCTAGCCGCCATTCCGATGACAATTGCGTTGTCTCCGGCCAAAATCAAATCGATAAAGATGATATTGATCAGAGAGAGAAAAAATGTTGCACTGAAAAATTCCACGTATGTCACTTCCTCTTCAGACGTATATACGTATTAATTAACCAAATGGATTCATTTGTCCAGATTATTTTTTTACAGGGAGATAAAAAGCATAGCTTGACCCTATACCTCATAAAAATGATTAGAGGTTGTTCGAAAAGGGGGATAAGCGTGGATCAGCTGATATTGCTTTCCGAAATTTTAATTATAAATCTGGTGCTCAGCGGCGACAATGCCCTCGTCATAGCCATGGCAAGCAAGGATTTGCCGCTCCAGCAACGTAAACAGGCCGTTTGGTGGGGGGCGCTGGGAGCGGTGCTGCTTCGCTGTCTATTGACCTGGGTTGCGGTGATACTGTTGCAAATTCCTTTCATTCAGGCCGCCGGCGGCTTATTGCTTGCCGGGATCGCCTTTAAGCTGCTGCTGCCCCACGAGGAATCTTCCCGCATACGTGAAGCTGGAACGATGTGGAGGGCGGTTTGGACCATTCTCGCGGCCGATTTCATCATGAGCCTCGATAATGTGCTCGCCATCGCGGCACTGGCAGACGGAGATCTCGCCATCCTCGTAATCGGAATTGCCATCAGCATCCCAATTGTTGTCTGGGGCAGCAATCTGATCGCAGGCTGGCTACAGCGCCTTCCGGTTCTGACTTATGCAGGGGCGGGCATTCTTGGTTATACGGCAGGCGACATGCTTATACACGATCCGAAACTCGGGGGACTGCTAGAAACGGTACTGCCGGCGCTTGCAAACACGTTGCCCGTGGCGCTGGCTGCGCTCGTTATTATGTTCGGCTGGGTAAAAAAATATCACGCTAACCGGTAACTCAACGCTGGAATGGTCTGGTCGGCCCCGGCATGAAAAATTCACTTTCTTGAGCAGAGGAGAGAGTGGTTTTTTGTGCTGTTTTCATTTAAACTGGAATCATAAAGGGAATGTCGTAATTTGCCGCGGCCTGTCCCTCATTGTCAACCGGAAGGTGTGTGATGTGATGTCCGATAACAACAAGCTTATGACCGGAATTTTGATTCTGGCTGCCGGGGTCATCATTCTGCTTGGGAAACTCGGGGTATTCAGTTTTCTTGGAAAGGCACTTTGGCCGCTGTTGTTGCTGATACCGGGCATTGTATTCCACCTGTGGCATTTCTGGAGGAAGGGTCCGTCAGAACTGCTCCTTCCCGGCGGGATTCTGATCGTTTACAGTATTTTGTTCATTATCGCCAACATTTGGGGCTGGACGACGCTCAAGTATACTTGGCCCGGATTTATTCTCGGCATTGCGGTCGGGCTGTATGAGTATGAATTTTTCTCATCCCTCCGCCAGAACGGGGTCATGATCGCGGCCGTCATTTTGGGAGCCGTGTCCATCATATTGTTCGGCATTACCTTATTCTCTTTGGCGCTGATTTATTTGCTGGCCATTGCGCTGATTATTGGTGGCATTTGGATGATAGCCGCAAGAGGGAGAACCCGGCGAGGCTGGTAATTAGGTGATCTATGGAAAGTTCTTGAATTTCTCAAGATTTTGCGTATAATATAAGGGATATGTCCAAGCGTCGGGATATGAATACTCCGACGCTTGTTTTGTGGTGATTCAGCTGTCTTGGCTTTAGAATAAGCAAACAGAGACGAAAGGATATGGAGAAAACCCATGCATGAAAGAAAAGAAATCCGCAACATTGCGATTATTGCTCACGTAGACCACGGCAAAACGACACTTGTCGACAAACTGCTTCAACAATCCGGTATTTACCGGGAACATGAATCCGTCCAGGAACGCGCGATGGATTCCAACGATTTGGAACGCGAACGCGGAATTACTATTCTGGCGAAAAACACAGCGATCACTTATAAAGAATATTTGATCAATATTGTGGATACACCGGGACACGCCGACTTTGGCGGCGAAGTGGAACGGATTATGAAAATGGTAGACGGCGTACTGCTTGTCGTCGATGCCTATGAAGGTTGCATGCCGCAGACCAAATTCGTACTCCGCAAAGCGCTTGAGCATCAGTTGACCCCGATTGTCGTCGTTAATAAAATTGACCGCCCTGCAGCCCGTCCTGCAGAAGTTATTGATGAAGTACTGGATCTGTTTATTGAGCTTGAGGCAAACGATGAACAGCTTGAATTCCCCGTTGTATATGCATCCGCTTTGAATGGAACCTCCAGTTTGGATCCTGAAAAACAGGACGAAAACATGCTGGCTCTATACGAAACAATCATCGACCATATCCCAGCTCCTACGGAGAACGTGGAAGAACCTCTCCAATTTCTCGTCACTTTGATGGACTATAACGAATATTTGGGCCGGATCGCGATCGGCCGGGTTAACCGCGGTGTGATTCGCCAAGGTCAATCCGTTACAGTCATGACGCGCGATGGCGGGAAGAAAACGGCCCGTATCGAGAAGCTGTTCGGATTTCAAGGACTGCGCCGCGTAGAAACTGAAGAAGCCGGTGCAGGTGATATCGTGGCGATTGCCGGGATTAAAGATATCAATATCGGCGAGACGATTGCCGATCCGAATCAACCGGAAGCTTTGCCTGTCCTGAAAATCGACGAGCCGACGCTGCA
>DJTQ01000103.1 GCA_002439285.1 Paenibacillaceae bacterium UBA6304 | reverse complement strand
CTGCACCTGGATTTCCTGCGCGCGAACGATCCGCAGCAATATGATGCGCTGGTTAAGGGAAGCGCGATTCAGCCGGAACATATCCGTGATCTGCATGATCGCCTATACGTACCGCAGCCTGACCCCGAGACCAAGTTGATCGAGCAGTTCGACAGATACTATACACTGGAAGACGTTCCGTTGCCGGAACTGAAATCGAGAGTGTTGAACAAGAACGAATATTGGGGCGGTGGGAACGGCCTGGCAACGACCACGCAAATCTTAAAGCAGGCCGACGTGGTGCTAATGCTGCATTTGTTCCAGGACCAATATGACCGGGAAACGAAGAAGGCAAACTGGGAGTATTACGAACCGCGCACCGAGCACGGCTCGAGCTTGAGTTCCTGTATCTATGCCCTGGTGGCCGCGGATATCGGTTCTTCGGAATGGGCGTATCCTTACTTCCTGCGAACAGCGACCATTGACCTGACCGGGGATTCCAAACAATACGTCGGAGATTTGTACATCGGCGGCACGCATCCCGCAGCGAATGGCGGGGCCTGGATGGCGGCGGTACTGGGGTTTGCCGGGATTTCCTTCGACGGACAGACGGCAAGTATTAAGCCGTCGATGCCGCAGAAATGGCAGGCGGTGGAGCTGCCGCTGACCTTGAGAGGCCAATCCTTCAAGGTGCGGGTCATGCCGACCGGCGCGGTCGTAGAGGCCGGGGCGGATAACAGCGAAGCGGTGGCGTTCAAGACTGGGACTCATGAAATTCAGGTTGCACCTGGCGAGAAGGCTCGGGTCGATCTGTAAAAAATAGAATCAGGCAAGGAGAGAACATCATGCTGGAAACGATGAAAGGCGCGATCTTCGATTTGGACGGAGTGATTGTGGATACGGCGAAATACCATTACCTGGCTTGGCGCTCACTGGCGCAGCGGCTCGGATTCGAATTCACCGAGGAACACAATGAACGGCTTAAAGGGGTCAGCCGGATGGAGTCGCTGCAAATTTTGCTGGAGGTCGGCGGCGTGGAAGCCGATGAGGCTGAGCGGCTCGAGATGGCCTACGCCAAGAACAAGGAGTACGTGGACTATATTTCCCGGCTGGAGCCATCGGAAATTTTACCGGGAGCGAGAGAGTATTTGCTACTGCAGAGAAGCAAGGGAGTTAAGGTAGCGCTCGGCTCGGCAAGCAAGAATGCGGAGTTCATTCTGAACCGGCTCGGGATTGCGGAGCTGTTCGACGCCGTTATCGACGGTACGAAGGTGTCAAAGGCCAAGCCGGACCCCGAGGTGTTTTTGGCGGCCAGTGCGGCGCTGGGGCTGGAGCCGTCGGAATGCGTCGTGTTCGAGGATGCGGCTGCTGGAGTGCAGGCCGGCAAAGCAGCCGGCAGTATGGTGGTCGGCATCGGGAGTCCCGATATTTTGGCGGAAGCCGACCGCGTGATCGGCGGTTTATACGAACTCGTTTGAATTTCAAATATGACTAAAAGTGAGACCTGGGGCGAAGCCTCAGGTCTTCTTCACATATCAGAAAGTATAACTTTTCGAGTACAACCCTTTACTCATGTATTCACCGCTCGGATCGATAGGATTGAGTGTTGTTGGGAGCAAATTAACTGTATCACCTACAGTTAATTACCGTGAATCTAGTCGTTCTGGAGGATTAACTGTATTACCTACAGTTAATTCTTATCCTTTCCGCCCTATTCGCTGCAAGCGCCTAAATTAGCTGTAGGATTTCCAGTTAGTTTGGTTCAGACCTGGCCTACCGTGCGAAATAACTGTAGGTTTTCCAGTTAATCTTCATAGAGCGGCCTGGTGAAAGTGAGCTTGGGTCAGGAGGAAGGGGGTGTCCCTCAGTCATCTACGATGACTTTTGGGACACCCCCTTGCACTACCTGTTCATGCGGTGGGACAGAAGAATGGAGTCGTCTAAGAACACGACTTTAACAGCGGGTGAAATCCCATACCCATCCCTCCTCACGCACAAACGTAGAAGTCCGAAGCCCAAAGACGCCGTCAGGCGTTTTTCTTATGCGCTCCCGATTAAATTTAGTCGGCAAGCGGTCTGAAATCCTTTACACTAGGGAGGAAACGGCGCGCGGAGCGAAAATCCCGTCGGAGAAACGCTCATGATGTGCGTAGAAATGCGCATACTTGCCGTTTTTTATTCTTGTTATAGTTAAAGTGCCGGGGGTGCAAAGAGATTGAGACAGAAATTCAAAAATCCGCTCAATAAAATGAGTGTGAAGCAACAGTTGGTACTGCTATTTCTCGTGATCATCATTCCTCTGTTAGTGTTGAACTCTTATGGGAACTATCGAGCAGGACAAATTTTGAAAAGGCATGTGACGAATGCCTATATCGAACTGAATAAGCAAAATTTTCGGCTTATCAACCGTGACATCGAAGCGGTGAACAAGGTTACGTCGACCGTGTTTCAGAATTCGCTGGTACAGCAATTGAATCCGGTTACAAGCGAGGAAACCGTGCTCGAACGGGTGAAAAACTACGAAAAACTGGAGGACCTGCTACTCAATTATTCACAGGAAACGGATGAGCGCGAGCCGCTGTATTATTCACTTTATGTCTATGACCCGGAGAACACCTATTTCTTCGCGCCGTTTTATCCGGGACCGCGGAAATCCGGAGTGTACTTCTTCGCGGACGAAGAAAAGCCGGAATGGTTCGATGAAGCGGTGGGGAAGAAAGGGGAGGGATACCTGAGGCTGGTCGAGCACTTGTCGTTGCCTTCCAAAGGACAAGGAAGCCAGAGGACGCTTGCCTACGTCCGGGCAATCAATAACATCTACAAAAACGGGACGATTGGGGTGCTCGTCGTGACGAATCTGGACGGACGGATCGGGGAGTCCTTGCAAACCGTTTCCCTTCCGGAAGGGGAACTGTATTTTACGGATTATGAAAACCGGATCTTGACCGCCCGGACAAAGGAACATGGTGCGGTATTGGAGCTACCTCCCCAGGCGGATACCGGCCAATCCGCTCTCGGCGTGAAGGATATCATCACCGACAAGTTTATTTATGTCATTAATTATAATCGCGTACTGCAGCAAAAATTGGTTTATAAGGTGCCGGTTCAAGCATTGCTGCAGCAGCAGAATGAAATCAAGCAGGTCATTCAGTTGATTTCGATCGTTTTCTTCGCCGGCAGCCTGGTCTTCATGCTGTATTTTTGGCGCTCGCTTATGACGCCGATTCAGAAGCTGGTTTATTTCGTGAGGCGGTATGAACCCGGAAACGTGGTGCCGGAGACGCCGCGGCGGAATAAAAGCGACGAGATCAGCGTGCTGATGTTCACAATCTACGACATGGCCCGCCGTCTGAACGATCTTGTTCATTACAAATACACGATGGACTTGAAGCAGAAGGAGTCGCAACTGCAACTCCTTTATCAGCAAATTAATCCCCATTTGCTATACAACACCCTGGAGAGCATCTACTGGAAAAGCTCCATGGAGGGGAACACCGTCTCCGCGGAGATGATCAAGGAGTTGTCCAAGCTGATGAGAATCAGCCTTAGCCGGGGCAGGGAGCTGATTACGCTGGAGGAAGAGCTGGAGCATGCATCAGCTTACATCAAGCTTCAGCAGCACCGATATGACTATCAATTCCTGGTTTCAATTCAAATTCCCGAGGATTTGCTTCCGGCCGTCATTCCCAAGATCTCACTCCAGCCCCTGATTGAGAATGGGATTATTCATGGAGTGAAGCATATGGGCGAGGACGGGGAGATCGCGATCAGCGCCCATGGCGATGAGGAGAATATATATCTTTATATCGAAGACAACGGATATAAGCCAGTGGACTACGACATGATCAACCTGCTTCTGGAGGAGGAGAGCCCGAATACGGCATTCGGATTCGGCATCCGCAATATCCATCAGCGTATCCGGCTGCATTTTGGACCCGGTTACGGTCTGTCCTATGCGGAGCGCCAAGGAGGCGGGACGAAGGTGACTCTGCATCTTCCCAGATCGCTTCCGTCGCAGGAATAAGCAACCAGGAGGAATCTAACATGTACAATATTTTGGTCGTTGACGACGAACCGTTGATTTGCAAAGGCTTGGCGGGACTATTAACCTCGTCCGGATTAGGAATCGGAGCCATTTATACAGCTTTTAGTGGCCATGAGGCCCTGGATTATATCCGGATGGAAGAGATCGATCTTCTTGTCACGGATATCCAGATGGGCGAGATGAACGGCATCGAGCTGATGCATCAGGCCAAAATGATCA
>DJTQ01000160.1 GCA_002439285.1 Paenibacillaceae bacterium UBA6304 | reverse complement strand
CTAATCTATGACCAGATCCAATGGGTTTAACCTTTACGCTCTAAGGGTACAGGTACTACGAGTACACCAATGAGTGGAGAGGAGTTGGACGATCATGGAACAGCTAGTCAGATCTTTTTTTGTGAAGGACGATGGAGAGGTTCCCAATAACCCCGAATTGCCGGTCATTGTATACCTGGGCGTATTCAAGGACAACCCGGGCGGAATGGAAGAGGCATTCCAGCGCCATGGATGGAGTGGCAGTTGGATCGGCGGGATCTATGACTATCACCATTACCATACCAACACGCATGAGGTGCTTGGTGTTAGATCCGGAGCGGCAACCGTACTGATCGGCGGTGACGCGGGAGAGCGGCTCGAACTGCAAACCGGAGATATCATCGTACTGCCGGTGGGAACCGCTCATAAGAAGCTGACAAGCAGCCCGGATTTTGAAGTGGTAGGCGCTTATCCCGAAGGGATCTCGCCTAATTTGCGGGAACGCAGACCGGAGGAGCGCGCACAAGCGATCGCCGAGATCAGGAACGTACCTGTCCCGGTTACTGATCCGGTGTTTGGCAAAGAGGGGCCCCTGCTTCATAAATGGGTAAAATAAAATTTTGTTGAAAGAATAAGGGTTTGTTGTGAGGGAAATCATAGTTTTAGTAGATTCTATAGTGATAACTAAAGTTATAAGCCGCCTTCACTTGCAAAAAGATGAAGAGTTTATGAACACCATTGACCATTGAGAAGGGTTCTCATATAATAATAACTATAAACAAGGCATTAACACATTAAAATATAATTTTGGAGGTAAGTTCATATGTCACTGATTGGAAAAGAAGTACTCCCATTTAAAGCATCTGCATTTCACAACGGAAATTTCATCGAGGTATCGGAAGCAGACATGAAAGGAAAATGGAGCGTTGTATGTTTCTATCCGGCGGACTTCACTTTTGTATGCCCAACCGAGCTTGAAGATTTGCAGAATCAATACGCTACTTTGAAAGACATGAACGTTGAAGTATACTCCGTATCCACGGATTCCCACTTCGTGCACAAAGCTTGGCATGACAGCTCCGAAGCTATTGGCAAAGTAGAGTACATCATGATTGGCGACCCTTCCCATACGATCTCCCGTAACTTTGACGTGTTGATTGAAGAAGAAGGCGTTGCAGACCGCGGAACATTCATCATCGACCCGGATGGCGTGATTCAAACCGTTGAGATTACAGCTGGCGGTATCGGCCGCGATGCAAGTACATTGGTAGACAAGCTCAAAGCTGCTCAATACGTTCGTAATCATCCAGGCGAAGTGTGCCCGGCTAAATGGAAAGAAGGCTCCGAAACATTGAAACCGAGCCTGGATCTTGTAGGTAAAATTTAAGGGAGAGAATAAAATGAAACTGGATGCAGACATAAAAAACCAGCTAGCACAATACCTTGAGCTTATGGAAGGCGATGTTCTGCTGAAGGTCAGCACGGGCTCCGATTCCGTATCGGAAGACATGACGGATTTGGTCAATGAACTGACCAGCATGTCTTCCCGCATTACGGTAGAGCAGACATCTTTGCCTAGAACACCAAGCTTTAGCGTGAATCGCCCGGGCGAAGACACCGGCATCACTTTTGCCGGAGTACCGCTCGGACACGAATTCACTTCCCTGGTATTGGCTTTGCTTCAGGTCAGCGGAAGAGCTCCTAAGGCGGATCAAAGCGTCATCGATCGCATTAAGGGAATCAAAGGCGAATTCAACTTCGAAACCTATGTCAGTCTGTCTTGCCACAACTGTCCTGATGTTGTGCAAGCTCTGAACATGATGAGCGTTCTGAATCCGAACATCACGCATACGATGATCGACGGAGCGGCGTTCAAATCCGAAGTGGAGAGCAAAGAAATCATGGCGGTGCCGACCGTTCACCTGAACGGTGAATTCTTCGAAAGCGGCCGTATGACCGTGGACGACATTCTTGCCAAACTGGGAACCTCCGACGCTTCCGAGTTCGAGAACAAGGAGCCTTTCGAAGTATTGGTTGTCGGCGGCGGCCCTGCCGGCGCGAGCGCAGCGATTTATTCCGCGCGCAAAGGCATTCGGACAGGAATCGTTGCCGAGCGCTTCGGCGGTCAAGTCAACGATACCTTGGGCATCGAGAATTTCATCAGTGTGAAATACACGGAAGGTCCTAAGCTTGCTGCAAGTCTTGAAGAGCATGCGAAGGAATACAATATCGACATCATGAAGGCGCAACGCGTGAAGCGCCTGGAGAAGAAGGATCTCATCGAGGTCGAACTGGAGAACGGAGCCGTACTCAAGAGCAAAACGGTTATCGTATCCACTGGGGCTCGCTGGCGTAATCTGGGCGTTCCGGGAGAAGCCGAATTCAAGAACAAGGGCGTGGCTTATTGCCCGCACTGCGACGGTCCTTTGTTTGCCGGTAAACATGTTGCCGTTATCGGCGGCGGTAATTCCGGCGTAGAAGCGGCAATCGACCTTGCCGGTGTGGCAGCTCACGTTACCGTGTTCGAATTCATGCCGGAATTGAAAGCCGATTCCGTGCTTCAAGACCGCTTGAACAGCCTGCCGAACACGACGGTGCTTAAGAACGCTCAAGTCAAAGAAATCACCGGATCCAACAAAGTGGACGGTATCGATTACATTGAACGGGAAACCGGAACAGTGCAGCATGTTGAATTGCAGGGCGTGTTTGTCCAAATCGGTCTCGTCCCTAATACCGATTGGTTAGAGGGTATGGTGGAACGTACTCGCATGGGCGAAATCATCGTCGATAACCATGGCGCAACTACGCTTCCGGGCGTATTCGCCGCCGGCGATTGCACGAACAGCGCTTACAAGCAAATCATCATTTCCATGGGATCGGGCGCTACAGCTGCATTGGGTGCCTTCGATTATATGATCCGTCAATAAAGCATGTAAACCCTATAGATTTACGAAAAGGAGCTTTGCCGCGACCCGTCGCGGCAGGCTCTTTTTTTTGTCGATTCTTCGGCCAGCCAATGAAGTTCCACTAACCTCCCATGCCCGCGTTACTGCTACCGCTTCCATCCCACCTTATCATCTTCATAACAAACAGTTATCACATTTTTAAAGGAATTCTTCCGTAGGATTCTGTAGGATTCCGTAGCTTGCCTATTACTGTGGGTATAGCACGTTATAAATCATAACATCGGTTGCTTGCTGGACGATTGAGGCGTGGGCCAGAAGGAGGGACTGAAGCTGATCCATTTTCATCAGGTAGAGAAGCATTATGGACATTTTCATGTACTGAAGAACATCGAGCTAACAGTGGAAGAAGGCGAAGTGGTGGTGGTCGTGGGTCCTTCCGGATCGGGAAAAAGCACGATGTTGCGCTGCATTAACCGGCTGGAGACAATTACGAGCGGCGAACTGACGGTGAACGGAATTCAAGTAAATGACCGCAAGGTGGACATCAATCAGGTGAGGCGCAACATCGGCATGGTATTCCAGCATTTCAATCTGTATCCCCATATGAAGGTGATCGACAATATTACGCTGGCTCCGGTCAAGGTTCTGGGCACTTCCAAGCAAGAGGCGGCGGATACGGCCATGTACTATCTGGAGAAGGTCGGCATTGCCGATAAGGCGAAGGCCTACCCTTCCCAGTTGTCCGGGGGACAGCAGCAGCGGGTAGCGATTGCCCGGGGGCTGGCGATGAAGCCGAAGATCATGCTGTTCGATGAACCGACCTCGGCACTCGATCCGGAAATGGTCGGGGAGGTGCTGGATGTAATGAAGGCTCTTGCTCGAGAGGGCATGACGATGGTGGTGGTCACGCATGAGATGGGTTTTGCGCGCGAGGTGGCCGACAGGGTGGTTTTTATGGATCAGGGACAAATTCTGGAGGAGAGCGTGCCTGAAGAGTTCTTTGGAAATCCGCAGGAAGAGCGGTTGAAGACGTTTCTCGGCCGATTGTTAAGCCATTAAAAAGGAGATGAATCTATGAAAAAACATTGGAAAATGATCTCGCTCGGCATGGCTGTTTGTCTGGCGATGACGGTACTCGCCGGTTGCGGTGACAAGAAAGAAGAAGGCGGTCTCGGCGCGATCAAGGACCGCGGCAAGCTGGTTGTCGGCGTAAAGTTTGACACGAAGCTATTCGGGCTGAAGGACCCGGCGAGCGGCAATGTGGAAGGGTTCGATATCGACATTTCGAAGCAGCTTGCAAAGCGTATTTTGGGAGATGAGAGCAAGATCGAGTTCAAAGAGGTGACCTCCAAAACCCGAATTCCTATGCTGAATAACGGCGAAATCGACATGGTCGTGGCGACGATGACGATTACGGAGGAGCGAAAGAAGGAAGTGGATTTCTCGGACGTGTATTTCCAAGCTGGTCAGTCACTGCTGGTGAAGAAGGGTAGCCCGATCCAAGGCATTGAGGACGTGACGAAGGACACGAAGGTGATGAGCTCAAAGGGCGCTACTTCCGTGAAAAATATCAAGGAGCAAATCCCCGGCATCACGGTGCTGGAGTTTGACAACTACCAGGATGCGTTTAGCGCGCTTAAAGCCGGTCAAGGCGATGCGCTAACGACGGATGATGCGATTCTGTACGGGATGGCGGCGCAGGATCCGAACTATGAGGTGGTCGGTAAGCCGTTCACTGACGAACCGTACGGCATCGCGATCCGCAAGGGGAATAGCGATCTGGTGCAGGCGGTCAACGATGCATTGAAAGAAATGCATGAGAATGGCGAGTACGACGCGATTTATGAGAAATGGATCGGGAAGAAGCCTTCCGAATAGCTATCGCAGGTAGTCAGTCAGCACGCTAAATAAAGTCCGTATGTATGCAATCGAAAGGATGGACGGGATCTTTGCCGCAGCCATCCTTTCTTTTCAATTCCAAAGGGGTGACAACCAGTGGATTTTTCCTTATTAATCGGTAATTTAGATCTCTTCATGAAGGGATTCATGAATACGATATATGCCAGTCTGCTCGGCCTGGCGGGGAGCTTTATACTGGGCACGATCATCGCGGTGTTCCGGATCACCGGATCCAAACCGCTGAACTGGTTCGGGACGGCCTATGTTGAATTCTTTCGCAATATCCCGCTGCTGCTGGTCGTGTTCCTGTTCTATCTGGGACTACCCTCGCTGGGTGTGACATTGAACGGATTTGTCTCAGGGACGATGGGGCTTGCCGTTTATACTTCCTCGTTTATTGCGGAGGCGATCCGTGCAGGTATTATGGCGGTGCCACCGGGACAGACCGAAGCGGCCCGTTCCTCCGGGCTGTCTTATGTGCAGACGATGATCCATGTCATCTTGCCACAGGCGATTAAGCTGGTCATTCCGCCGCTCAGCAACCAGTTCATCAATCTGGTCAAGAATTCGTCCATTTTGAGCATCGTCGCCGGATTTGACCTGATGTACTACGGGGACGTCATTGCGACGGACACGTTTGATACGATTAACACTTATTTGTTTGTTGCGATGTTCTATCTGATCCTGACGCTCCCGCTCAGCTACGGCTCCAGGGTTCTGGAACGGAAGTTGGCCAGACATGACTAAACGAAAGAAGGAGGCGGACGGTTATGGATTTTGCGGGTGCCTATTCGGCTGATTTTCTATTATTTCTGATGCATGGACTTGTAATCACATTAAAAATAGCGCTAATATCCATCGTGCTCAGCTTTACATTGGGCAGCCTCATCGGGATCATTCGGTATGCCAAGGTACCGGTCCTCTCGCCGGTGTTAGCGGTACTGGTGGAGCTGCTGCGGAATTTGCCGCTGCTGCTCATCATCCTCTTCAGCCGGTTTGCGCTGCCGGATCTCGGGCTTAGGCTGGGGGCGGAAGGCGCGGCGATTGTCGCCTTGACGGTGTTTGAAATGGCGATGATCTCCGAGGTGGTCCGCGGCGGACTGAACTCGATTCCGAAGGGGCAGGTCGAAGCGGCCCGTTCCTCCGGCCTGAACAGCGTTCAGACGCTGCGCTACATTGTGCTTCCGCAGGGATTGCGGCGCATGGTTCCACCTTTGGTGAGCCAGTTTATTTCCCTGCTCAAGGATACCTCGCTGGCCACGGCGATTGCCCTCGCCGAGCTGATGCACAATGCGCAGATTATTATCGGACACAGCTACAACTATGCCATTCCGGTGCTATTGCTGTGTGCGGTAATTTATTTTACCGTCAATTATTTGTTATCCCGGCTGTCGCGGAGGCTGGAGAACAAAGTAGTCTAGTGGTCTAGGTTACGGAGTAACACCCCATGTCAGAGTGCTTATTGAAAAAAAACGGGAGTATGCTAGTATAGTTGCAACTTCGTTTCATATCAGTTGTGCCGGGCCCGGGCCAATCTCCTTCTCCCGGGTGGGAAGTACCGGAAGGAGCTGTAGCCAAGATGACGGAAACCTTTCTCCGGAGCCGGAAAATTCAAATGCTTCTGGTAGCCGCAGGTACAGCGGTAGCCGGCGAATTCAAGATCAATCCTTTCGACGGCGATATTTTTCGCATTGCGCTGGGAAGCAGCGCATTTCTTCTATTCCTCCTGTTGCTCCGCGATCTGCCGTGCCTGAAGACAGGCGTGCTGACGGGGATTGTCGTTCTACTCTTTCGTGTGGGGCTGGATGTGTTCTGGCCGAATCATGAACCTCTGTTCCTAAGCTTCTGCAACCATATCTCTGCAGCCGTCTACTATATCGTGTTCGGAGCAGCCTTGAAATTCGTGCGCCGACTCGATCATGTGCATCCTCTGCTGCTGGGTGGAGCGGCGGCTTGCGTCGATTTTATTTCCAATGAGGCAGAGCTACTGACCCGAATGCTCGTGCTTGGAACCTCTTCTTTTCATCTGAACGAATGGACCTATCTGTCTCTCATCGCCATTCTTCGCACTTATTTTACGACCGGTATCTACAGCAGTGTGGCGATTTACCGGATGCGGGCGGTGCAGGCGGAGCAGCAGCGGCGGGTAGATCAGATGCTGAACTTTGGCTCGGGCTTGTATGGGGAAGTGTTCTATCTGCGCAAATCCGTGGATACGGTGGAGCGGTTAACTGCTGGAAGCTACGAGCTGTACCGTGATCTCAAGAGCAGTGGGAAGACCGGATACAGCCGGCGCCTGCTGGATATCACGCAGCAGATTCATGAGGTGAAGAAGGATTCCCAGCGTATATTGGCGGGGCTGCTGAAGCTGTCCGAGCTGGACGCAGCCGAAGCCGACATGCCGCTCTCGCAGATGGCGAATTTCTCGCTGAAGAGCAACCGGGAGTATGCGGAGATGCTGGGCAAGGAAATCGCCTTTGAGCAGATGGTAACCGTCAATTACCGGACAGCCTGCTATATCCCTTTGCTCGCACTGTTAAACAACTTGGTTGCCAATGCCGTTGAAGCCATCCCGCACACCGGGACGGTTGGGCTGCGGATTTATGAAGTGAAGGGCATGACGCGGTTTGTCGTACAGGACGATGGGCGGGGACTGGATGAAGCCGATCGGGAGATCGTATTCGAGCCCGGATTTACTACCAAGCTCGACGAAGGTGGCACGGCGGCAACAGGTATTGGCCTGTCTCATGTTCGTGACATCGTGAACTCTTTCGGCGGCCGTATCGAAGTGAAAAGCCCTTTCACGGGGACAGGAACCGTGTTTGAAGTATCGATTCCGACAATCTCAATACAAAGAGGGGATGGGGATTGAGCTATGGCGCTTTCTTTTTGCATTGTGGATGATGATCGGGGTACGAGACGCATGCTTCAGCATATTATCGAGGACAGCAGTCTCGGCGAAGTCGTAGGTATGGCTGAAGGGGGAGCGGAAGGTACGCGTCTCATTCTGGAGCAGTCGCCGGATGTCGTGCTGATGGATCTGCTGATGCCGGACCAGGATGGTATCGAGACGATTGCCCTGCTGCAGAGCCGGGGCTGCGGTGCGAAATACGTCATGATCTCGCAGATTGAGAATCAGGAGATGGTGGAGCAAGCCTACCGAACCGGAATCGAGTTCTTCATCCGCAAGCCGATCAACCGGATCGAGGTGGAGACCGTCTTGCGCAAAGTCAGCGAGCGCTGGGCGATGAACCGCTATTTGACTGAAATCCGCTCGTCGCTGGCGAAGCTGGAGGGATTGCAGCAGCAGCCGACTAGTATGGCGCCAGTCTCTCGCAGAACAGTACGAGACGCGGTCCACCCTATTCTGATGAGTATGGGCATGGTGGGAGAGAGCGGCAGTCGCGATCTGATCGCGATCATGGAATACCTGCTGGGGCGCAGCGACGGGCACTTTCCTTCGTTGAAGGAAATCTACACCGCTGTATGTTGTACATATAAACAGGCCATTCCGGGAACGCCCGGCTTGGACAAAGAAATCAAAGCCATCGAACAGCGACTCCGCCGCGCCCTGACGGCAGGCATCACTCATTTGGCCTCGATCGGGCTCGCCGATTACGGACATCCCAAATTTGAATACTATGCCCCACTGTATTATGACTTTGAGGATGTCCGCCAGAAGATGAAAGAGATGGAGCAGGGCCGAAGCGGGGGCAAGGTCAAGGTGAACATCAAGAAGTTTCTGCAAGTGATGTACCTGGAGGTGCAGGAGCAGTTGCGGCAGTAGGGCAGCGGTAGTCCTCCAAAATACATTGACAAAAATGTAACTGGTTACATATTATATATGTAACCAGTTACCTTTTTTAAAAATTAGGAGGCTTTTTCTTAAATGCACACTAAAGATGATCAGGACTTATTAGAGAAACAAGCTTATATTTTCGGCGGCATTCTTACGTTAGCCAACCGTTTGCAATTGATTGGCGATAAGCTGGATGAGAAGATGACGCTCAAACAATGGCTGTTGATCGCGGTAATTTCTAAATGCGAAACTCCCGCACCCACCCTAAGCGAAGTTGCGGAACAGATGGGCAACTCCAGACAGAATGTGAAGAAGATGGCGCTGATTCTGGAGAAGCAGGGATTTCTGGAGCTTACGCAGGATTCCCGGGATGCGAGAATTCTGCGAATTCGGCTTACTCCGAATTGCCTTACCTACTTTGAAGCAAGAGAGGAGAAGGAAGATCAGTTTATGGCTTCGTTATTTGAAGCTTTTGATGAAGAAGCAACGAACGGGTTATACAAAGGGCTGTTAAGGCTGGTCGACAATGTAGCCAGGATGGAGCAGGAACATGAAGAGGAAGAGAAGGGGTAGAAGGGCGATGTGGATAATTGGAGCGATGCTCGCTTTGGTCATTTTAGGAATTCTTATATTTTTCAAAATCCCCTATTCCAAGACAAAGGCTGAATTTCATCGGATTGCGGCGGAATATATAAGTAGGCTCGACGATGGAGCGAGCCGAGGGGTTTTTACGAAGGAAGAACTGGAGAAGTTGCCGTTACCTGTACAGCGTTATTTTGAATACAGCGGGTACCTGGGCACGCCGAAGATGCCATATGTGATGGCCAGTTTTAACAACGTAGACTTTGTTCTATCTCCCGGCAAACCGTCCATCAAAATTGACTACACCCAATGTAATTATGCTCCCGAACCGTTCCGGGTTGCCTTTATCGATGCGTCGATGTTCGGGATTCCGTTTCAAGGTGTGGATACCTATAGGAATGGAGAGGGCAGCATGAAAGGCGTCCTTGCCAAAACGCACACCTTATTTAACCAGACGGGCGAGGCTATGAATAAAGCATGCCTAGCGACGGTTCTCGCGGAATCTTTGATCCTCTTGCCGGACGCAGCCTTGCAGCCTTACATTACTTGGGAGGAGATAGACGAGACGCATGCCACAGCAACGATATCCGGTTACGGAATTTCGGCAAGCGGGATATTTACGTTCAGCAAGGAAGGAGCCTTGCTCTCGTTCATTACTGATGACCGTGCGGAGATAGCGGCGGATGGAACCATTCAGTATGTGAGATGGACGGCCAAGTTTGAGGAATACCGGACCATCCATGGAATTAAGCAACCGACCCGAGTCCAAGCAATCTGGAATTACGACGACGGAGATTTGATTTATTTTGACAGTGATAATTTAGTGATGCAATATCCCGGGTCTATGGATCGGAATCAAGGGAGGTCCAATGAAACAACTTAGCCTAATTGTCTATGCTTTGACTTTGGTTATACTTTTGACAGCCTGCAATAAAGCTATGGATAGCAATCGATCATCCGAGGACCCGGCAATGAGCACGGGTGCGGTAAACGCAGAAGCGTCGGCAGCGGGAACCGTTCCGGCGGAGAGTGATGGATTTGCGGAAGAAGCAGAATCATCCAAATCCAAATCTCAGGATACAGCCATGTTATTTGAAAACTTTTTGAAAGAGAAAGGTTTGGGGGCCGAGCTTTCGCTTATCTATTTTCAACAAGAAGATATAGATTTGGACGGGAATGAAGAAGCGGTGGCGGCTTTCGGCAATGCTGGGGATGAGAATGGGAATGAAGAGGACGTTACATTCAACGAGATTTACATTTTGCGAAATCAGGGTGGCAACATAGTTCAGATCGGAGATAACTTAAACAATGGCGGATACGGTATCGATGAAATCCGGCTAGTCGAATTAGAAGATCGCGACGAGAAGGTAATTTATCTAGGACTCACAAATTGGGTCAGCATGACCGGATTCAGGCTGGTTGGGGTTTCGGGTGATACCCTGGATGAGTTGGCCTATAGCGCCTCTGCGACCGGATCAGGCGAAGACGTCCTGCTGGACGGCAATGAGAACGGAAAGTTCGATAGCTATGAACAGCGCCGGGGCAGTTACGATGTTTTTTATTACGGGGTTACCCGCTATTTTGCGCTGAAGCAAGGAGAGTTTGTACAAACCGATACCTCCGTGGAGCTGTTGGATTACCCTTCCGCTCCTAAAGAGGCCGTGCTGGAGTATTTGTCCTTAAGTATCATAGACGACCGGCTTCCGCCGAATGTGGAACAGCGACTTGACGAACTTTGCCAGTTTCGCGATGGGAACGGGGAGCGGCCCGTTCTTGAAGTGGAATACGGGACGGTGGGCAATCTGCAACTGGAGTTGGACGACGAGGATACTTATTTCGAAGTGGAGGAAAGCGGCAGCGACGCCATTGTTACATTGATCGAGAATGAGGCTGACGGGACAAAGAAGCAAACAATCTTCAGTCTTGCCAAGGATACGGCGGCGGATAACAAGGAGAAGTGGGGCATTTATGACATCGAAGTAATCGATGTAAAGGAGATTGAATAAGCAGGGCGTTGCTGCCAAAGGAGTTTGAGAGAGGCGGGACTTCAGGCGAATGGGAATCGGAATGGGAATCGGAATCGGACCACCGGGCTTCAAAGAAAGGGAGGGTTGAGTTTTGATTTTGGTTTTGGTTTTGGTTAGCCTGGAGCAACCGGGCGCGCGTCAGAGAAGAGAAATAACTGGATTTTCTCCAGTTATTTCTCCGGGGCTATGCCTTTGAGATATATTAAATGTAAAACCTCCATCTAATTTTGCCGATCATGCGGGACTCTGCCTTATAACGCCGAAATAACTGTAGGTTTTCCAGCTAATTTTGTTAATTCGGCAGATAGGAGCAAATTAACTGTAGGTTTTCCAGTTAATTTGTTTGCAGTAGGCAGACATTCCCTTGCAGTAGGCAGACATTCCCTTGCAGTAGGGAGACAGTCCCTTGCAGTAGGCAGACAATTTACTTGCAGGAGGTAGACTCCCTTGAGCATTGGTTGGTCCAAACCAATCTCCATCATCGGACATACATTGCGGATAATTCATTTATTATGGTTATGGGCAAGGGGAATTTCATTTTATTCTTAACTTCAGTAATTCGTGGAATAAAGCCACTTGATTGAATAGACTAGAATACTAGATGAATTCTACCCCGGGTTAAAAGCTCCGCATTTCATCCGTATGGAGGGGTTCTGTGAATAAGAAGAACAGATGGATTAATGCACCGTATGCCTTCGCGCTCGGGATGTTTGCGATGATGGTGCCGAGTCAGGCCTTCAGTTCGTTCTATAGTTATTACTATGTGGAGAAACTGGGGCTAGGAATCGGCCTCGCCACTCTCGCCCGCACGATCTTCCTGATTTGGGATGCCGCGAATAATCCGATCTTCGGCTATTGGTCGGACCGGACGAAGACGAGAATGGGACGCCGGAGGCCCTGGGTGATCGGGGCGATTCCGCTGTTTATGTTGTCTTTCGTGCTTGTATTCTCTCCCCCCGGCGGGTTGACGGAGAATGGATTGTTTGTTTGGTTTCTATTAACCCTGATCCTATATGAGACAATCGCAACCGTGTTGTGGGTGAACTACGGTGCTCTATTTCCGGAACTGTTCCGCGGAGACCGCATTCGCGCCAAAGCTTCGGCTGTGGAGCAGGGCTATCAGATCGTTGCGCTGTTGATTGCGACCGCGGTAACCCCGCTTATTTACGCGGCTCTGGGTTTCTCGACCATGGCGATCTTGTATGCTTGCGTCTTCGGCGTGTGTATGTCGATTTGGGTGCTGAGCGTCCGCGAAAGGACCGATGCCAGCCAAGGCGAACCGCTGAAGCTGATCCCCGCATTCAAAGCGACCGTCAAGAACAAGAAGTTTTGGGTGTTTAATATTTCGAATTCCTTTGCCCAGACGGTCAATGGACTGCTTAGCTCGATGATTCCTTTTTATGCAAAATACGTGCTTCATATCCCCGAAGAGCAGGTCTCGATCCTGTTGGCGGCCGTCTTCGTCTCGGTGATTCCGCTAATCTTCGTGTGGTACTGGATCATCCGTAAAATGGACGGGGTCAAGGCCTGGCGCGTGTCCCTCGTCGTTTATGGCCTTTCCATGATCCCGCTATGGTTTGGTTATGACCTGGCCAGTGGCATTGCCGCCGGCGTAGTTGCGGGCTTTGGCCTGGCGGGCTTCTTGGTAACACCGCCTATAGTGAGCGGACGGATCATCGATGAGGACGCGGAGAGAACGGGCCTAAGAAGAGAAGGAATCTATACGGCGGTAGCCGGGTTCATTACGCGTTCGAGCGGTCTGATCTCGGCACTGGCTTTTTTCGTAGTAGGTATGATATTTGGTTATGAAAGCGGTGATAACCCGGGGCCCGCGCCAGAACTAACTTTCCGCTACCTGATAAGCGTCGTTCCGCTCTGTCTGCTTGCGGTTTCCGTCATTTTGTCCTTATCCGTAAAATTTCACTTCTCGAAGCAACCTACAGAAACCAGCTCCATATCCTGAGCTTAACCAGCTTGGCTTAGCAATCCGTTGCCGGGTAAACGTGGGAATATAGCTGTAGTTCATAAGAGTCTTGGATGAGTTCTTTTCCAGGGCTCTTTTTGTGTTGTTACCACTCAGGATCTGGCCTCACCTTCACAGAAAATTGATTTGCCTGTATTCCTCCTTTATACTAATTACTAATAGTGTTAGCTATTTAAAGAAAGAAGGAACGATGTGGATATCGAAAAGTTGGCAGACGAGATGCTGCAGCGGATGGAGGCTATGTTTCGCAACAGGCCGCATAAGATGATCAGCGAACTCTCCAAAGGTGAAATTTTTCTCTTGGGCTATTTGCTATCTTGCGGCGGTGTGGCGAGATCGAGTGCGCTAAGCGAGGCGCTTGGGACAAGCACGGCACGGATTGCGGCGGCGGGGGAGAGGATGGGGGGGAAAGGGTGGGGTTAACGGGGAAAGGATCAGGCAGACCACCGGAAGACG
>DJTQ01000059.1 GCA_002439285.1 Paenibacillaceae bacterium UBA6304 | reverse complement strand
GTACTCATTGCACTCATTGCACCTATTGCAGCACGCTGTAGCTTTTAATTTCAATCAATGCCGTTTCTAACTATCACCCAATTGGATATTTCCAATGAAAAAACCTGATTTGGTGAAAAATGAGCAGGTCTATTGGAAATATCCAATGAGATATTACTGAATTGATCGAAAGGAGGAGTTTAGTTCAATATTCATTGGATATTTCCAATGAGTATCATCAAAGGTGAGGAATCAAGGTAAACTCATTGGATATTTCCAATGGGATACTGTTGTCATTCACACTTTCGCACTTGAACCGTTCAAATTATAAAAATTGCATCTAAAAAACCGCCAGGGAGTTACTTGAACTCCACTGACGGTTCTGGATTATAATCAAAGGCGTCTTCTTCTAAAGAAGATGACGAAAACGCAGGCGAGCAGAAGGACTACGAGGGAGATTCCTACGGTAAGGGCTTCATTTGGATTACTCCGGGTCTGACGTGCGTCTCCCGGATTGAAGTCGCCAAAGCCGCCGAAACCGTCAGGCCTGCCTTCGCCACCCATTTGGCCGCCGCTGAAACCGCCGCCAAAGTCACCGCCGGGGAACTGGCCATCCAAGCCATCCGGCGGAGTTGGCGGCATCTGGCCATCCATGCCATCCGGCGGCATCTGCGGCATCCCGCCGTTCTGATTGGGCGGAGTTCCGCCAGGTTGGCCAGCCTCGCCGGCCCCTTCGCCGGCCGGGCTCTGTTGAGCTGCGCCGCTTGGTTGCTGTGCCTGGCCGTTTACGGCGCCAGGCGCATTATCGCCCGCAGGGGGCGCGGCGTTTGAAACGCCAGCATCGCTTTGCGTCTGCCCGCCCTGGGCATCATCGGTCTGCGGGCCGGCTGCACCGAACGCAGGGCGGTCACCGCCACCTCTGCCGCCCATCCCGCCGCCGCTTCCGGAGCCGTCTCCCGCAGAAGGGATCGTGCCGTCAAGCTGCTGCGTGATATTCTCCACCTGCGAAGCATTGGTGGAAATCAGCTTGGGAACAGCTTCTTCGGACTCTTCATACGTATAGAAGGGTCTTGGGTCAGCCTTCACGTAGGGAGAAATCATCGCATAAACCTCGTTGACGCGTGCCGTGAAGGTATCATTGGCAAGGTAGCCGTCGACTGCTTTTTGAAGAATGGAGTGGTACAACTCCTTATACTCATCGACGGTCAGCAGTTTGGCTACCAAAGGGCGCTCCGCCACCGCGCCTTGAGTCGGTTCGTCGATCAGCAGGCTGCTGCCGCCTTTGCCTCCTGGGCCTGCTGCCACGCCGGTCTCCCCGGCGTCTGCACCGCCCTCGGCCGTCGCGGCTCCCGCTGGCGCCTGACTGCCCGGCGCCTCACCGCTCTGGGCTGCCTGGCCGCCGCTGGCCTGGCTCGCTCCAGCCGGCGCGGCCCCGCCGCCATCCGCGGCCGCTGCGTTCTCCTCGCCGCGTTCCCGGCCTGGGCCGCCCATACCACCCATGCCCCCGCCGCCTAAACCGCCGAAGGCCATGTTGTAATCCCACGGCAGCACAGAGAAGATGCCGTCGTCCTCATACAAATAGTAGTTCTGCTTATTACCGCCGATGTAACTGTCGCTATTATTAGTGAGTACATTTAGAGCGATATAGCCGAGCGATTCCTCGACATCCAGGACTTTTTTATAATCCGAGCCGTTGTTCAGCTCATCAAGCATATCGATCAATATATCATCGTTCGTTGTCTCCGACTTTAACGCTAAGCCGGTATAAGAATCCGGATCGTTGCCTAACCAGGATAGGTCGCTTCCGCTTCCGGTCATTTCGCCTTTGTAAAGCGCGCCGTAGGCGTTCCCAAAATTCCGGTTCAAGTAAGCATCGCCGATTTGCTCCACGGCTAGATAGAATCCCCAAAGCTCATCGTTTACATAGACATTGACGAAAGAGTATTTTGGCGTAGGTAATCCCATCTCTTCGGCCAACTCGTAAGTTAGAAACTCGCGCATGGAAGTGGCGTCGCTATAGTTATTGTTCAGGTTGATTTTGCTGATGCCATCCAAGGACTGATTGAGATACTCGTCAAAAGACAGCTTAAAGCTGTACCGGTCCGAATCCGACATTTGCACGACACTGCGCAGGCTTAAATTGCCTTTAGTGCGAATGCCGATATTATCAAAGTGCTGTCCGTTATAATCGACCGATGCCGTCTTGTATTCTTCTGCGCTGGCGTTGTCCAGCATATCCTGAAACTCATCTTCGTCGATCGTAATTTTAACGTCCACGACCTTATCCTTCGGAAAAACCTCCTTGTCCAGCTTGCGCTCTTCCGTGGATACCGATGCAGTAACGGCATCGCCGTTAGATTTGCTAGTGTTGTTTGGACTTGTCCCGCTGCAAGCGGCAAGTCCAAAGATCAGCAGCAGCGAACAAAGGGATAGAAGACACTTCGCAGGCTTTCCTCTCATCTTCGTCACCTCCGCTCTTTAGGATACGTAATCACCGTTGTAGCTGATCAGGACGGCACTCTTCACTCCGCCTAGCTCGGCAAGCTGATTGACCAGCTTGCCTTCTCCGTCGCGGAGACGAACCTCCAGCGTCATCTCAATGTTACCGGGGGACACGGTTTTTTGTTTGACGTTGTAGCGTTTGACAAGACTGCGCATTTGGCTATGAATGAGCCCTTCGCTCTCATCGCTTTCGCAATTAATGACAAGCAGGTAAGGCGTTTCCGCGGAAGTGTTTTTGATGAAAAAGAACATCACAAGCCCGACGACCACAGAACCGATTGCTGCAAGGGTGAAGAAACCGGCCCCGGTCACGATGCCCGCAGCTGCCGCCCAGAACAGGAAGATCAGATCGGTCGGGTCTTTGATCGGCGTTCTGAAACGAACGATTGACAGAGCGCCGACCATACCGAGCGACAGCACCAGGTTGGAATTCACGGCAATGATGATCATAGCAGTAACCATAGTCATACCGATCAGAGAAACATTGAAGCTTTTGGAATAAAGCACCCCGCTGAAGACACGTTTGTATAAAAGGAAAATGAACAGCCCGATAATGAATGAAATGCCTAAGGTAATCAGAATTTTGGAGATGCTGATATCTGAAGTGAAGTTATCCATAATTGAGTTTTTAATAATATCGCTGAAATTGGTCGATTGATTGGTTGTGTCCATGAAATTATTGATCCTCCCAGGAATTCAATTTTAGGTACTTGCAGCAAATTACGTATTTTGAAGCGGATTGCTGACGAAGCCCATCCATTTGCAGAGCTGTCCGGATATATTCCGGAAGATATTCATCGTATTTGACCTCAAGTATAATTAAATGGTCATCAATGGCCGGCACCGGGCGCAACGATCGGTCGAAAATATCCGTAGCATGAAGCCCGGTCCGAAGCTCTTTGTCAAACGTAATCCGAACATTGCCGTTAATGCAGACGTAAGGCTCACGCACATAATCGACGATGACTTTGGGACGGAGCAGGTTATGCTTCATTTCCCGGTATAATTCCATCATGAACGGCTTGTCCGGCTGATGGAGTACTTCATAATCCCCCTTTAAAATGGAGTCGTACATTTCCCGGGTTAGCGGTTCCTTCAGTTTGGCGATGTGATCGCCTACCTTAATCTTTTTCTCAAAGTGGATGATTTGATCGTCCCCATTGTAGATACGGATCCGGTACTTGCGCCGGTTGCGGAACCCGCCGAGTTTCTCGGATAGAGCCGAGCTGTCAATATCGTCGAAATACAGGCTGCGGATATGATATTCACCATCTCGTTCCGCGTGTTTGTCACGTTGAATCAGATTTTTAAGTCTTTGACAAAGGATGTAGTACTGATGCCGATTAATCATAAATTTAAGCTCATGGCGGAATTTAAGATCCTTGTAGAGTGTATTCAATGCTTTAACACCTCGTTTCTCTCTCTTGATCACAGAATTCATCCTACTAAGGTTTGCTGATTTCTCACTTAACGGAAACTGAATATAAACTGAAAGTTTTTACATTGCGTTGACAATTGGATGCATAAGGTAAAAAATCGTAAGAAAGGCGTGAACTCGGGGAGGCGAGCGGGATGAGCAAAATAAAACGCGGTCTCGGCATAGGCGGAATGGCGTTGCTGTGTGTCGTTATATTGGCGGGAGTGGTGGTGCTTGAAATGTGGAAGGATGGCGGACCGGATCAGAACCCCGGGTACGGCGAAACGGCGAAGTCCTTAGTGACGACCTTTAAAGGAGACCCGAAAACCTCGCGGGCTTTTACTTGGTATTCGCAGAATGCAGAATCGGAAGGGATCTTGCAATTGGCAGTTGGAACCGATGCAGGAAGTCTGAATGAGAGCGGTACGCGGAATTTCGAAGCCGAATCCACAGCGATCGATGTGGGGGAAGGCCGGCAAGAAACGGTTCATAAGGTGGAGATAACCGGACTGAGTCCGGGAACGTCATATATTTATAGAGTCGGGGACGGTACGGAGCAAGGCTGGAGCCAACCGGCTGTTTTTACGACAGAGGCCTCGAACGAGACCTCGTTTATGTTTCTGAATGTTACGGATTCGCAGGGGGAGAAGGAAGAGGACTTTTCGCTATGGGGAGAAACGTTGGGTAAAGCCTTCGAAACATTTCCCGATGCTGAATGGATTATTCACAACGGAGACCTGACGGAGAACCCGGAGAACGAAGAGGGATGGGACTACTTTTTTGAAAAAGCTGCGCCCTGGCTGTCCTGGATTCCGCTGATGCCGGTGACCGGCAACCATGACGAAGTGAAGGGGGAGTCCAGTCGGTTTACTTCGCATTTCAATGTTCCGGAAAACGGGGCGGAAGGATCTGCTGTTGGAACAAGCTATTCTTTCGATTACGGAGACGCACATATCGCTGTGTTGAACACGGAATCCAATATCAAAGGACAGACGGAATGGCTCCGGCAGAATCTGAAAAATAGCGATAAAACTTGGAAAATCGTTGCCATCCATCGCCCGGCCTTCGGGGGGAACAGGTACGAAAAAATCAGCAACTGGGTGGCGTTATTTGATGAATACGGCGTTGATCTGGTGCTGCAGGGTCATAATCACGAGTACTCCAGATCGTTTCCAATAAGGAATGGAGAAATCTCGGAGCAGGGAGATGGGACCGTCTATGTGGTGACGAATGCGTCCGGATCGAAATTCAACGACAAGAAAAAGGACAAGTTCTACCATGCGGTTCATTTTCAGAATGCTAAACAGATGTTCGCCGGAATTACGGTGAACGCAAATGCGCTGACTTATCAGGCTTATGATGTAGACGGGAACAAGCTGGATGAGTTTGTATTGGAAAAGTAAAACATTGACGTGAGATTCGCAGGGATTCTGCCCCTCCGGAGGGAGGAAGCCTGAACCATAGTCTCAGGAGTTTACGTATTGGTCCCTTCCTTTCAGGAGCAGGAATATTCCGATCGGAACCAGTACCAGCATTACGCCCAAACCCCACAGAAGGTCTCCGGGGCTTACGATTTGGTCGGAGAGCAGGCGGTAGTAGGCGTAAAGCGAATAAGGGAGAACAGGGAAAACCGCAGTGATGACGCCGGGAGTGTATTGTTTCAGGTATAGCGTTTGGCCGATATGGGTGAACACATGCAGAAAGTACAAGTGCAAGGCTGCCCAAAAAGGCAAGTAAAAATCGAAGAATACGGCCAGCATCGTTACGAGCACGATGATCGAGTATACCCATAACACGTCCTTGGCAAAATGAAACGTGTTCATTCGAAAGGAAGATTGGAAGGCATTCCTTGCAAAGCTTGGCAGGGATTGACGCACTTGATCACCATGCTTGGAGCCCCATTTTTCAACCGTTAATATCTCTTCAAAATCGTGAAACAGGAAAGTTACAGGAAAAAGCCACAGCAAGCTCAGCAGTTCGATATGTCCGTTTAAAATGCTTAGCAGTTGCATAAGAACATCTCCTTTATTCCGGGTGATTCAGGATTCCCTGCAGAAATAACTTGGCGGTTTGGAGTCCTAATTCCGTCGCGTCTTTTTCCTTGGTAGAGCCGTAGCGGTAAATCAGGCGTTCCACGGAGGCTACGACCGATTCCGCGGCTAACTCAGGCTCCACATCCTGGCGGACGATGCCGGCCTGCTGGTTGCGGACCATGTTCGTGCAAATCTGCTGCACGATTTTGTCCCGGATCGACAAGCCGTTTTCGGTTTCAAGCAAAGCGATTCGAGTTAGATTGGCGTTCTTGCCCAGAAGTATGAACAGTCCTGTGAAGGCATGGACGACGTGTGTCTCAAGCTCCTCGGGAGTTTTCCCGGAAGCATTCCGGCCTGCGTCGGTAAACGGAAGCAGTTGGTCTTCGAATTTTGCCAGCAAATCCCGGAGGATTTCATCCTTGCTTTTAAAGTATAGATAGAACGCGGCCTGGGTAAGCCCGGCATTTTTGACGATTTGGCTGACCGTTGTTGCATGAAATCCTTTTTGCGCGAACAGCTCTTCGGCGGCAGTCAGCAGCTTGCTTTTGCTGGCTTCCCCTTTGGGAGTTAACATAGAAGCTTCACTCCTTATTTATAACTAATTAGTTAGTTATATTGTAATAGGCTTTGCAAAATAAGTAAAGCCCTTCCTCTCATCTGGGTCCGTTACCGGTCAGGCGCTGGAAGAGCTTTTAGGGGTTCAAATGCCGGGGTGACGGTCTAAACCGGCTGCCGCCCAGACCTAACGCGCGGCGAAGGAGGAGAACCCGGCTGTGCATATTCAAGCCCGCTGAAACCGGGGCATTCGCGGAAGGCGAAGTGTCGGCATCCCCGGCATTTTTCACTGTTTAAGGTATTCAAGGCGTAATTCAATGCTTCGCCCGTATGCTCAAAGCAGTGTTGATCCCCGATGAGGTTCAATCCGCCGGTTTTCAAGAGTAGCCTTAGGGGCTGCGGCCGGATCCCGCTAATAATGACGTTGGCGCCGATTCCCTGCAGTCGTTTGATCAAGGCCAGAAAGTGGGCTTCCCCCGTGGTATCCATGAACGGGACTTTGCTCATTCGAAGTATGACCGTCTTTAAATCCGGGCCGCTCTCCATCATTGAGGCAAGATTGGCGAACGTCTGCGAAGCACCGAAGAACAGCGGGCCGTCTACGGTAAAGATAGAGACCTGGGGACAGTCATGATCCTTGGCGACTACGCGGGACGTTACTTTCTCTCTAAGACTCGAACGGTCCGGCAGTACTTTATTCACGCTAAGCATGTCGCCCATGCGTTTGATAAACAGCAATACGGCCAGCACCAGTCCGACTTCGACCGCGGTCGTCAGTGTAGTAAAGACCGTTAGCAAAAACGTTACAAGCAAAATGACGGTGTCGCTGGTCCGGGTTTTGAGCAGCTTGGCAAACGATTTGCGTTCGCTCATGTTCCAGGCAACCATCATCAGGATCGGCGCCATGCTCGCCAACGGGATGTTCGAAGCATAAGGGGCGAACAAGATGACGACGAGCAGGACAACGACGCCGTGGATGACCCCGGAAATAGGGGATACCGCTCCGTTCTTGATGTT
>DJTQ01000437.1 GCA_002439285.1 Paenibacillaceae bacterium UBA6304 | reverse complement strand
TCGTAATTTAAGTGCTTATAATACCGGTAAGCTGCAGATGACTATAAAAACGGAAGCTTACAGAGATGTTTTTGAGACAGTGCTTGATGCGTACAAGTCAGGGGCGGTCGTATCCCCTTCCGCGGGTACGCAGCCATATGATCCGTTCATAAATAAGACAAGTGCCATGGCCTATGATTACTCTTACTACATTAATAATGAAATCAATTGGGCCAAGGAGGATTTGGGCAATAAGTTTCAATTAGATTGGGAATTGGCTTCTTCTCCTTCCGATTCCGGAAATCGGGAGCTTTCATCTACTTATTTTTTCACAGATATTCTCACCGTTAGCGCAGACTCGGATCAAAAACAAGCGGCTTGGGAATTAGTGAAATTCATCAACAGCGAGGACTTGGCCAAGGTAAAGTCGAAAACGGCCGGACTGAGCCTGCTGACGCGAACCGACTATAACTACAATCCGGAAGGCAAACGAATAGAGGCCTTTTACAATCAGAAACCAAACTTGGACCGTGGGACGATCGACTATACCAAAATTCCAAAAGGGTTTAGTTTAAGAAAGATCATTAATCAGGAAGTAACCGGGTTAATCGCTGGCGTAAAGACCGTAGATGAGGTGTTGACCTCTATAGAGAAGCGCGGGCAAGCGGAACTCTCCAAAGGGCAGGAGAAGAAATAAGATAGCAGAGGTTGAAGTGGATAAATAGTAATGGGACTAGGGACCTGTGAATGATTTTAAATGAAGGGGTTGGTTTGCAATTTGTGTCATCCAGCGGAACAAGCACGACTCCGGGACAAGGCGCGTGGTAATCGGAAAAGGACAGTGATATAATAAACAAGATTTGCGGAATATTGTAATGAGGATATTGCCGCAAGTGAAGACTTAAGCTATAAACCGGAGGGACAAACAATGAAAAAACTGGTGGTATGTGATCACCCTTTGATTCAACACAAACTTACATTTATCCGCGATATGCGGACAAACACGAAAGATTTCCGTGAATTGGTGGATGAAGTGGCTACGCTGATGGCCTATGAAATTACAAGAGAGGTTCCATTGGAATCGATTAAAGTACAGACGCCGGTTGCTGAAGCGGAATCACGCGTCATTTCGGGGCGTATGCTAGGACTCATTCCGATTCTTCGGGCGGGACTAGGTATGCTGGATGGAGTACTGAAACTGCTCCCGGCAGCCAAAGTTGGCCATGTGGGTCTGTTTCGTGATCCGGAAACTTTTCAGCCGGTTGAATATTACATTAAGCTTCCTACGGACGTCCAGGAACGGGAACTGATCGTAATTGATCCGATGCTCGCAACCGGGGGTTCGGCGATTGCTGCGATTGATGCACTTAAGAAACGGGGATGTACTCAAATCAAGATGATGAACTTGATCGCTGCTCCTGAAGGCGTCAAAGCGGTTCACGAAGCTCATCCGGATGTGGATATTTACGTAGCGGCACTGGACGAGCGTCTGGACGAACACGGATATATTATTCCGGGACTCGGCGATGCCGGCGACAGATTGTACGGGACGAAATAAGTAAAGGTTTAAGGAAGGGAAGCAGCCATGTCAAAAATCAAAGTAATGACGATTTTCGGCGTTAGGCCGGAAGCGATTAAAATGGCTCCGCTAATCTTGGAGCTGCAAAAGCATCCCGAGCATATCGAATCCGTAGTCTGCGTTACCGCGCAGCACCGTGAAATGCTCGATCAGGTGCTGGACGTGTTCAAGATCGTCCCAGACTATGACCTTGATGTTATGAAGCCGAATCAAAGCTTGAACGAAATTACGCTCCGCGTGTTGGAGGGACTTGAGAAGGTCCTCCGCGAAGCGAAGCCGGATATCGTTCTCGTACACGGCGACACGCTGACAACGTTCCTTGCCAGCTACGCGGCTTTCCTGCAACAAATTAAGATTGGGCATGTGGAAGCAGGTCTTCGGACATGGAACAAATTATCGCCATATCCTGAAGAGATGAACCGGCAATTAACCGGGGTATTGGCAGATCTGCATTTCGCTCCGACAGAATGGTCTGCGGGGAATTTGCTCACAGAGAACAAACCAGAGTCAAGCATATATATCACAGGCAATACAGTAACAGATGTGTTTCAATATACTGTACAGCCGAATTACAACAATTCTGTGCTGGAATGGGCCGCCGGAAAGCGGCTTATTCTTATGACCGCCCACCGACGCGAATCGCAGGGAGAACCGCACATGAATATATTCCGCGCCGTCAGACGGATCGCGGATGAATTTGAAGATGTGGCTATCGTTTATCCTGTACATCTTAGCCCAGCGGTGAGAGAACCAGCGTATGAAACTTTGGGAGACCATCCCCGTATTAAACTAATCGAGCCACTGGATGTGGTGGATTTGCACAATTTCTATCCACATACACATCTGATCCTAACGGATTCCGGCGGTTTACAGGAAGAAGCGCCGTCTTTTGGCGTTCCTGTACTTGTGCTTCGCGATACGACGGAGCGCCCGGAGGGCATCGAAGCGGGAACGCTGGAACTCGTCGGCACAGATGAGGAGATGGTATATGAGCGGACAAAGGCGCTGCTCAGTGATAGCGAGCTTTATAATTCTATGAGTCGGGCCGCTAACCCGTACGGAGATGGAAAAGCATCTGAACGAATTGTCAATGCGTTATATCACCATTTCGGAGTTTTAAAAGAACGCCCTGAGCAATTTCACAGAAAGTTCACAAAGTAAGCAAAATAGGTTTTGCTCCCAGGCGCGAAAAAGTATACAGTATTACTGTACGGTGTATGCATTGATATCAGGATTACAAGGTCGAATTTAACATTTCACAACTTTAAATCACTAAAAAACCTCAATTGACAAAAACTCTTCACAATTAGTAAAATAAATTGGGATAAATAGGGTGATGGGAATGGTTGATCCGACAAAACCTGACAGAAATGGCGGCGTCTGGAGGGCTGTTGCCTTGGTAACGGCTCTTGGAACAAACCTCGCTGTATGCGCTGTTGGAGGATATTACTTGGGCTCCTTTTTAGACCGGATCTGGTTTGGAAACGGCCTCGGCATTGGTCTTGGCGTTTTAGTCGGACTTGTCGTGGGGATCCTGGGCATTATTGCTCTGATCAAGTCAGTCATGGGGGGAAATGATGGATGAACTGTCGAAATACCACCGTGCTTTGACAGTAGGCTCTTTGGTTTTCCTGATGCTCTGTTTTATCGGCGGTGCTTTACTGCCGGAATATCAAAGCATTTTTCTGGGAATCGCGCTTGGCTCGGCGGTAAGCTCGGTTAATGCGCTGTACCTGGGCCGAAAAGTACGGCAGGTATCGGATGCGGCTCTAAGCGGCAGCTCCAAGCGACTGAACATGGGTTTTCTGACCCGCGCGGCTCTGGCAGTTCTAGCGATTTTTATCGCTATGAAAAACCCACAAATTTTAAATATGTATGCGGTTGCCGGAGGTCTTGTTTTTGCGCAATTTTATCTGCTGTTTACAGGTATTCGATTTTCTCGTAAGCCAGAGTAGGACATTCAACTTGAGAATGGGGGTGAGAAAATATGCATGAAGCTCCGGTCATTAATCTGGGAGGATTTCATCTTGATCTGTCCGTTCTGATTATGCTGGTGGTAACCTGCGCGATCGTCTTCGTTGTCGCGAAACTGGCAACCCGGAAACTTTCCGTGGAGAATCCCGGCAAGCTGCAGAATTTTATGGAATGGGCGGTTGAATTCGTCCGGAATATGATTTCCAGCACGATGGATTGGAAGAAGGGGAAACCGTTTCTTTCTCTTGCCATGACGATGATTATGTTTATCTTTGTTGCGAATATGCTCGGTCTTCCGTTGGGGATCGTTACCGAGTATCATGACGCCGAGAAAGCTAAAATCTTCGGACAAGAGATTACTACGGTAACTTCGGTGCTGAAAGAGCAGCATGAGGAGCATCCGGGAGAGGAAGCGCACGCCGAAGTAGCTTGGTGGAAATCACCGACGGCCGATTTGAGCGTCACGATGGGACTGGCATTGCTTGTGTTTGTGTTATCTCACGGATTGGGACTTTTCAAAAATACGAAGAGTTACTTAAAACACTACGTCCAGCCTTACCCGTTCTTTCTACCGATTAACATTATTGAACAGCTATCCAAGCTGCTCACGCACGGCGTTCGTTTGTTTGCGAACATTTTTGCCGGCGAGGTGCTGATCGGGACGATTATGACCTTAGCCAAAGCAAGTATTTTTGGGGCTATCTTCTCCATACCGCTGTTAATGGTTTGGGATGGTTTCAGTATTTTCGTCGGTGCGATTCAGTCTTTCGTCTTCGTTATTTTGATGATGGTATATATCGGGCAAAGTATCGAGAGTCATGATGAAGAACATGAGCACTAAAGTTAAACGGGTAGTAGTAGCTTCAAATTAAGGCGTGAAGCCGGTCTTCACCCTGATTGAACATACAAAACTGATTTTTAATTTTAAGGAGGATATACAAATGGGAGCAATGGCATTATTGGCAGCAGCTATCGTAGCAGGTTTGGGCGCGTTCGGCGCAGCGCTGGGTAACGGTATGGTTATCAGCAAAACGGTCGAGGGGATGGCTCGTCAACCAGAAGCAAAATCCACTCTGCAAACAACAATGTTTATCGGTGTAGGTTTGATCGAAGTACTTCCGATTATCGGTGTCGTCCTTGCGTTCATGTTCTATGGCGCGGCTTAATAATTGAATGATTAAAAGAACTGGCGGGGAAGGCCACAGCCGTCCGCGCCTTCTTTTTAGCCCTCACGGGCAGGAAACGCAATACGGATGGGCTTCGGAAAGGAGTGACTTAGATTGAATTTCGTATGGGAAAACACCGTCATCGCACTCATCGCGATCGGGATTTTATACTTTTTGCTTAATAAATACGCTTTCGGTCCGCTGTTCTCCGTGATGGAGAAGCGCCGGGAACTCGTGCAGCAGCAGCTTAGCGAAGCCGCACAAACCCGCGAACAGGCGGCCGCTTACGTGGAAGAGCAGAAATCGGCTCTCCAAGAAGCGCGCAAAGAAGCCTATGAGATTATCGAACAGTCCAAGCAAACCAGCAGCAAGCAAGCTACTCATTTGCTGCAACAAGCGAAGGACGAAGCGACCCGCATGAAAGACGAAGCGGTACGCGACATTCAAAGCGAGAAGAACAAAGCGGTCGAACAGCTTCGTAGCGAAGTTGGCGCCGTATCGGTTAAGATCGCATCCAAGCTGATCGAAAAAGAAGTCGGCGAAGAAAAAGTGCAAGGCGAGCTTGTTGATCAGTATCTTAAAGAGGTCGGTGGCCGCTCATGAGCCGCGAAATCGTAGCAGCCAAACGTTACGCCAAAGCGCTATATGAAATTGCTGCACAAGAAGGCCGTACGCTTGAAGTCGAGAATGAATTATCGGCGCTCGCGGCATCTTTCAAAGCTGGTGACGAAGTGGAGCGGTTCATTGCCTCTCCGAATATTTCTACGGAAACCAAATGGGAACTCATTTCCCGCGCTATTGAAGGCAAGCTTTCCAAGCCGGTCATCTCTCTGATGAAGCTGCTCGTGGAACGGGATCGAACCGAACTGCTGCCTGAATTGTTAGAGGGCTACATCCAAATCTCCGGTGAAGCGTTGGGAATTGCCAATGCTACGGTTTATACGACATACCCGCTCAGCGATGCTGAGAAGCAGCAGGTAGAAGCTGAATTCGGTCAGCTCGTGAACAAGAAGATTCGCATTGATAATGTGATCGATTCGAGTTTACTTGGCGGAATGAAAGTCAGAATCGGCGACACGCTGTACGATGGAAGTTTGTCCGGCAAGCTGGAACGGCTTGAAAAGTCTTTTCGAAGACAAGCACTGTAGATAGGGGTGAAACACTTGAGTATCAGACCTGAAGAGATCAGTTCACTGATTAAAAGTCAGATCGAACAATATAAATCGGAAATTGAAGTGGCCGAAGTCGGCACCGTTATTCAAGTTGGTGACGGTATCGCCCGTGTCCACGGGCTTGAGAACGCCATGGCTAACGAACTGCTCGAGTTTGAAAATGGCGTGTTTGGTCTTGCGCTGAACCTGGAAGAGAGCAACGTCGGTGTTGTAATCATGGGTCCATACAGCGAAATTCGCGAAGGCGATCAAGTAAAACGTACGGGACAAATCATGCAGGTTCCGGTTGGTGAAGCTTTGCTGGGCCGCGTCGTCAATCCGCTGGGTCAACCGGTGGATGGCAAGGGTCCTATTGAAACAACGGAATTCCGTCCGGTTGAGAATAATGCACCGGGCGTTATCGACCGGAAGTCGGTTCATGAACCGATGCAAACCGGGATTAAAGCGATCGACTCGATGGTTCCGATCGGCCGCGGCCAACGGGAACTTGTCATCGGTGACCGCCAAACCGGTAAAACGGCAATCGCGATCGATACGATCATTAACCAAAAAGGCAACGGAGTAAAATGTATTTATGTCGCGATCGGTCAGAAGCAATCCACGGTAGTTAACGTAGTGGAAACGCTGCGTCGCCATGGAGCGCTCGATTACACGATCGTCGTAACGGCAGCCGCTTCGGAACCGTCCCCGCTTCTGTACATTGCGCCATATGCCGGCGTAACGATGGGCGAGTACTTTATGTACAAAGGCGAGCATGTCCTCATTATTTACGATGATTTGACTAAGCAAGCAGCAGCATACCGTGAATTGTCCTTGCTGCTCCGTCGTCCTCCGGGCCGTGA
This sequence comes from Paenibacillaceae bacterium UBA6304, assembly GCA_002439285.1. GTDB lineage: Bacteria > Bacillota > Bacilli > Paenibacillales > Paenibacillaceae > Fontibacillus. The sequence goes on along the minus strand of DJTQ01000437.1, from coordinate 2,206 downwards.
AGCATATCCGGGTGACGTATTCTATCTGCACTCCCGTCTGTTGGAACGTGCAGCGAAGCTGAGCGATGAACTTGGCGGCGGCTCGATTACGGCGCTTCCGTTTATCGAAACCCAAGCTTCGGACGTATCCGCATACATCCCGACCAACGTAATTTCGATTACGGACGGCCAGATCTTCTTGGAATCCGACCTGTTCTACTCCGGACAACGTCCGGCGATTAACGTCGGTATCTCCGTATCCCGGGTAGGGGGCTCCGCCCAAATCAAGGCGATGAAGAAGGTTGCCGGTACGCTCCGTCTGGACTTGGCTCAATATCGCGAGCTTCAAGCGTTCTCCCAATTCGGTTCCGACCTCGATAAGTCGACGCAAGCGCGCCTGACTCGTGGTTCCCGCATGATGGAAATCCTGAAGCAAGGCGTCAACCAGCCGTTGGCGGTTGAAGAGCAAGTTATCAGTCTTTACACGGCAGTAAAAGGCTATCTGGACGACATCGCGATTGCCGATGTGCGCCGGTTCGAAGCTGAATTCCTGTCATACGTGAAGAACCAGCATGATGATGTTTTGCAATCGATCCGCGACACGAAGGACATGGTTGCCGACAATGAAACGAAATTGAAGGAAGTTATCGAGAAGTTCAAGAAGGGCTTCGCGGCTTCCGTGTAATAATATTTTTCGCAAACCGGCTCTGGCTTGTCGCCGGATCGCCGGTTTGTGATCGATTATGCTTACGAACAAATTCAAGAATGTGATGTAGGCAAGGGAGTAAAATGATTCCGAAGAAACGATAGTGGTCGCCTTTGTGATCGAATTTCTACCTTATATGAATTAATAATTCAGGAAATTTGGGAACAACAGCGATCGCAGGAACATTTTACGTACTTGCCCTTCATCAAATTCGAAGTAACTTTGGCTTCGCCAAAGTTTGAAGGTGGTGAAATCATGGCAAAAGGGATGCGCGAAATAAAACGCCAGATCAAGAGCGTTCAGAATACCCGTCAGATCACGAAAGCGATGGAGATGGTGGCTTCAGCCAAGCTCAGAAAGGCGCAGGAGAAAGCACAGGCCTCACGTCCCTATGTGGATAAACTGAAGGAAGTGGTGTCTAGCATTGCGGTTGGTACGAACGGCGTCTCTCATCCGATGCTGGTTTCGCGAGCGGTGAAACGTACCGCTTATATTGTAATTACATCCGACGGGGGTCTCGTCGGCGGTTACAATGCTAACTTGCTCCGCAACGTGATGGATACGATCAAGAGCAATCATTCCACGACCGAGGAATACGGTCTGTTCGTGATCGGCCGCAAAGGCCGCGACTATTTTACGCGCCGGGACCTTCCGGTGGTTGAATCCGTAACCGATTTGTCCGACACGCCTAAATTCGCCGACATCAAATCGCTGGCTTATGCCGCCGTACAAGGATTCGAACTGGAACAATACGATGAAATTTATCTTTGCTACAGTCAATTTATTAACGCGATTACCCAAAGACCGACCGTAGACCGCCTGCTTCCATTCGACAATGTGGAACATCACGGGATTACGGCCGAATATGAGTATGAACCTTCGCCGGAAGGAGTACTGGAAGTATTGTTGCCGAAATATGCGGAAACTTTGATTTTTAGTGCGCTTCTTGAAGGCAAGGCGAGCGAACTTGGTGCGAAAATGACTGCCATGGGCAGCGCGACGAAAAATGCGACCAAGATGATCAATGAATTGACCTTAACTTACAACCGTGCACGCCAAGCGGCTATTACCCAGGAAATTACGGAAATTGTCGCAGGCGCAAACGCACAAGGCTAATAAGCTCGAATTAGGTCGCTAAGACAAGAGCCGGTTAATCCCTTGGGAAGAAGTGTCCCTTAATGCTGAACCTCTTGGCAAGGGATTCATCACGGCCTCATAAAAGGTTACGATGACAGTTTGCGGGAAGCAAAGCGCAAGGAATCTACTTCCGGGCAGTTTTGCCAGTTGTTGTTTGACGTGAGCCGCAAAACTTTTAGGAGGGAACAAAGATGAACAAAGGACGCGTTGTTAGCGTAATGGGTCCGGTTGTTGATATCGAGTTTGGCCGTGGCCAACTGCCGGAAATCTATAACGCCATTAGAATTGTAAAGCAAAACGCGCAAGAAAGCTCAGCCGAGCTGATTTTGGAAGCGTCCAATCATTTGGGCGACAACCTCGTTCGTTGTATCGCTATGTCCTCGA